>NZ_VRVC01000089.1:0-22508 GCF_008040005.1 Methylobacterium sp. WL19 | reverse complement strand
CCGTCGCCGAAGCCGAGGCCGAGCGTGAGCGTCAGGCCATCGAAGCGGCTCGCGTCGCCGAGGAGAAGATCGCCCTCGCCGCTGCCGCGCGCATCGAGCAGAAGCAGCAGCGCGACGCGCGCTACGCCGCCCGTAAGGCCAAGGCCCGCAAGTAGGGCGGACCGGTGCCGCATCGGTCTTGAGTGAGGGGCGGATCCCGCTTCCCCGAGACCGGTGCCGCGAAACGAAATCCCGGAGAGCCGTCCCGACCCATAGGTTCGGGACGGGCATCCACTGGGTTCGACGTCGGGGCCGCTCGTCAGCGATCGGCCCGTCACGTCGAATGGGTTGGCTCGGTCCTCCGTGAGGGTTCGGGCGCAGGGTGGCATCGCCGGACGGAGCTGCCGCCCATCTCGTCCTTTTTTCGCAAGGCCACAGGCTTTCGGCAAGGCGACGCGCGACCACGAACACCCGTCCGGGGACGCGGAGCCCCTTTTCGCGTCGACTACAGAAAGGCACTCCCATGGCCCATAAGTTCAAGCTCGGGCAGCGTGTGCGCCGCGCCCGCATCGGCTATGCCGACGTCAAGGCCGATCCCGCCGACGTGTTCGAGATCGTCCGCCTCGTTCCCGAGGACCAGACCGGCGAGCCGTTCTACCGCATCAAGTCCGGCGGCGGCGAGCGCGCCGTCCGCGAAGGCGAGATCACCCTCGCCTCGTGAGACTTGGCTTCCGGCCCGGCCGGAGGCAGAGACGAAAAAGGCCCCGCATCGGAGGATGCGGGGCCTTTTTCATGGGTGCTGCGTTCGGCCGGTCGAGGTCAGTGACCGCCCTCGGTGGCGTTGCGGGTCGCCTCGTAGAGGAACCAGGTGCGCTCCTCGGCCTGGTCGATCCACTCCTCCAGCAGGCTCGTGGTGGAGACGTCCTTAGCCTCGTCCGTCACCTCGTGCAGCTCGCGCATGTTGGCGGTGAGGGTCTTGTTGTCGTCGCGCAGCTCGGCCAGCATTTCGAGGGGGCCGACATACTCCGCGTCGTTGTCCTCGACGCGGGACAGCCTGGAGGCCTGACCCAGCGACCGCAGGGTGGTGCCGCCGATCTTGCGGGCGCGCTCGCCGACATCGTCGATGATGCCGAAGATCTGCTGCGACTGCTCGTCGAGCATCAGGTGGTAATCGCGAAAGTTCGGGCCGCTCACGTGCCAGTGGAAGTTCTTCGTCTTCACATACAGCGCGAAGAGATCCGACAGCAGGACCGTCAGGCCCTCGGCGATCTTCTTCGTCGCCTCGGGGGCGAGATCGGTCGGGGTGTTGAGGCGATCCCCGTCGACGCGCGTGCGTCCGCTCAAGCTCTTTGCCATGACGTCATAACTCCGTTTGAATTCCGATCGCGGGCGGCGTCCAGCGCACGCCCCATGACGGGAAAAAGCCGGAGACAGGGGGGAAAGTTCCGCATCCCAGCCATGAGCGGAGCGAGGCCCGTCGATTGCCCTCGCTCCATGCCCCCGGAGGAGGGATCCGGCACCCCTTCTGCTCGGCATCGATGATTCGGAGTCGGATGGAACGCTCGCGCAGGGCTGACGGCCCATGGCGCGGCCCGGGGTGATCCGCGCCGCGCCTTTCCGGGTCGATCGGGCCGATGCCGGGGACGTCGGAGCGCGATCTCCGACCGCCGGCTCACCCGAACAGGAAGTGCCCGGCATCGATCAACTCCGCCTTCGTCACGTCGTGCAGGATGATTTTATGCGTCGGGTCGGGGTCGCCCACGACGGTGATCTGCGTGTCCGCGCCTCTGTGGACCGCGGTCAAGGTCAGGTCTTCGATCTTCGTCGCGAGCGCCGATACGTCGAGATAATCGTGGGCGACAGCGAATTTGAAGATCTCGTCCCGCCCAAAGTCGCCGGCGAAGGAGAAGGTGTCTCGCCCCCCTCCGCCGAAGAGCTTGTCCGAGCCGTCACCGCCACGGATTTCGGCATCGCCGAACCGCGCGACGATGCGGTCGTTGCCGGCGTCACCGCTGAGATCGCTCGGGTAGCGGCTGCTGCCGATGATGACGTCGTTGCCGGCTCCCCCGGAAATGCTACCGTACCCCGTCCCCAGACTGAGCCAGTCGTCGCCCGCGTCTCCCTGAAGAAAGTTGCTTTGGGCACCACCGGTGATGTGATCGTTGCCGCCCCCCCCGCTCGCATAGCGTCCGCCGGAACCGAGGCGTATCGTGTCGTCGCCGCCATCGCCGAAGACGGACGCCATTCCGCCGGCCAGTTCGATGACGTCGTCGCCGTCCTGACCCCTTATGGTCGACAGGCCGCTGCCGCCGGTGACGTGGTCGGCGCCCTGGGTCGCGTAGAGGGTGCGGGGTGCGCTTCCCGTCGTCGACAGGACGATGGCCACGCCCTCTGTGACCTCCGACAGGTCCAGAGACGACCCCGATCCGACATGGACGGCCTCGATGCTCCTGAACGTGTCGTCGGTGAAGCTGAACGCGTCCGCTCCCTGCAGGAACAGCGTGTCCTTGCCCGCGCCGCCATCGACGGCCGCTCCGGCGCGGTGAAGGACGAGACGGTCGTTGCCGTTCCCGCCCAGGAGCGTATCCGCCTCGCCGGTGCTGCGCAGGGTGTCGTTGCCGCCCCCACCGTCCAGGCGATTCTGGCCCCTGCCTCCTTCGAGAACGTCATTGCCGTCCAGGCCGAGAAGCGTGTCCGCACCGGACCCGCCGCGAAGGATGTCGTCGAACACGTGCCCCTGCAGGAAAACAGAGCCTTTGTTGTCGGAAAAGTCGATGAGATAACTCAATTCCCAATAATAGAATTTGTGATCGTACCTCATACCGGTATGGTTGTTCGTAAAACTTCCGTTGAAAGCATCGTTTTTGACGGGCGTCCAATTCGCGATATACGTGTAAGACGACTTGTTCGAGTCGTATATTGGCTCATAAATGTATACAAAGCTGTAATGATCCGGATTGAATACGGATCCGGGACTATAATGAACGACAGGCATGATATCCCCCAGACAATCAAACTCTGGAACAGCGCCGCACTCAACACGAGGCGAGATAGCGACTGATCGTCGAGGGGGATTAGAGAGCAGACTTTCTGCATATCGACAATTGTACTGATAAATACCCTGTCGATGATGCGGACGACTGTTTTGGGAGAACTATTACGGACGAGGCCGGATGATCCGGTACGTCCCTATCGGTCGAAATCTGACGGATGGAACCCGGGCGCTGGGTGCGCTCGCGATCCATGCCGGCCGCCAAGATCGCTGCCAGCGCTTCCCGAAAGCCGCCATTCGTCGGCCTTGCGGCAACTTCGGCTCGGTGTAGTAAGCCGACGTTCGGGTCAGGGCTGGCCACGCCGCTTCCACGGATTTAACGTCCTGCTCCAATGGCGAGCCCCGCGACGTGACCCAGCGACTGTTCGCTTCGATCCAGATCACCCGAGCGGCTACGCAGGACGAACTTGCGGCCCTGGAGACGGCCATCGGCGACTTGCCGCCGTCTTATCGCACCTTCGCCGAGACCTACGGCACCGGCCGGACCAATGACCTGTTGCTGATCTTCATGCCGTTCAGCTGCCCCTCTGGCACGTTCGAAGATCGGGGCCGCGGCCTGACCGACGTGCTCGACGACTTCGTCGCCCACTGGATCGCTGACGGCGGCCGGCTCGGCGACCTGGATTGCCTGGAGCCCTACGATGAGGAGAGCGTAGGCGTCGCCGCCCGCTACAATGAGTTGGTTTTCTTCGCCACGAGCGAGAACGGCGAGTCCTTCTGCTGGCTACGCACTGACGATCGCTTTGCCTTCTACACGTTGGATCGCGCCTTCCTGTCAGTGCGATACGGAGGCGACGACCTGTTGGCGATGATCGGCGACATGCAGACGGATAAGGTTAAGCGGCTGCTCGGGACCGGCTACGAGCCCTTGCCCTCGTCCTTCGTGGGATTGCGCTAGAGCTGCGCCCGACCACGTTGGGTCGGGGCACATCTCTCGGCCTTTGTTGTGCCGCGCTCTTTTTTCGCCGAACCGGCATCCACTTCGGCGGAGAGCGCTCTAGGCGATGAGTGGGCTTGCTCGTTTAGCCTGGGCGGCGCGCTGCCAGCCGACGCGAGGACGAGTATCCGCAACTGTTTGTGAGCGAACAGGTCAGCAACGTCCGCCTCAACGCCGTTCCTGCCGGAAGTAGCCGGGCAAAAATCCACCCGACTTGGACGTTCGGCGGGTACCGAGCGTCGGAGTTCCACCACGAATTCCGGCGTCGCCGTGGCATCACCGGGCGGAGTCATTCGCCCGGAAGCGGTTCGAGCGGGCGGCCCGCGTGCGGACTTGCCGTGAGCCGTTCGACTTGTTTGTCCGAGGCTTGCGTCATCCCGAGGTGCCGCGTGGCGGCCCCGAGGGAGCCTTCCGGGGGGATCGCCCTATCTGCCCGAATTCACGAAAAGAGAACCCGGGGGCCGTGCCCGCCGGGGACAGGCGGCCTCAGGTCAGAACGACGACGCGGGTGCCGATCTCGACGCGGCCGTAGAGGTCGATCACGTCCTGGTTGATCATGCGGATGCAGCCGGAAGAGACGCTGAGCCCGATGGATTCGGGCTCGAGGGTGCCGTGGATGCGGTAGAGCGTGTCCTTGTTGTCCTGCCACAGGTAATGCGCCCGTGCGCCGAGCGGATTGCGGGAGCCGCCGGGAACGCCGAGGCCGCTCTGGAGCTGGGTCACCGACCGGGCAAGCTTGGGCGTCCGCGCGATCATCTCCTTGGGCGGATACCAATCCGGCCACATCTGCTTGGAATTCACCGTCGAGACGCCCGACCAGGAAAAGCCCTGCTTGCCCACGCCGACGCCGTAGCGCCGCGCCCGGCCATTGGGCTGGACCAGGGTGAGGTGGTGCGCGCGCGGATCGACCACGATGGTGCCGGGGGGCTCGCGGCCGGTATAGGCGATCTCCTGGCGCAGGAAGACCGGGTTCGCCTTGCGCCAGTTGAAGGCATGGACCGGGAACGGCTCGTCGGTGATCGCCGCATAGGCCTTGGCGTAGTCGATCGGCCCGTCATCCACCGGACGCGCCACCGCGTTGCCCTGGTTCGCCGGCGGCGGCTGCTGCGCCCGGCGGCGGGCATTGGGATCGGCATAGGGATCCGCGTCGGGATCGTCCTCGAAGCGCGGGGCGGCCGTGCGCTCGCCATAGGGCTCGTAGCGCCCACCCCGCCGGCGGTAGAGCCGCCCGGCCTCGTCCCGATAGAGACGGTCGTCGTCATAGGGGCCGTAACCGTCCTCCGACTCGATGGAGAGCCGGCCGCGGACCTGGGCGAGGGCGGCGAGGGGGGAACCCACCAGGGCCAGGGCCGCGCCCGCGCCGCTCAGCAGGGTCCGCCGGCTGACGGGGAGAACGGGCCGTTCGGAGATGACGCGTTCGGACTCGGTGTGTTCAGGCTCGGAGCGTTCGGACATGGGGTACTCGAGGATGGGCCCCTCGCCAGGGCGCGAGGACTAAAGCCAAGATCGTGCGGTGACTTAGCAAGCCCGGGGGCCGGCGTCACGCCGGCCCGTCGCTCATCAGCATTGCGGCCGGGTGGGGTCGCCGGGCAGGCACGAGGCCGGCCCGGCGACGGACCTTTCATCATGGCGCGAGAATGAGCGGGAGATGTCGGGATTTCATCGAGTCTTGCGATTGCAAAAACCTCTGTTCGCGTCGACATACGTCTTTGCATTTCAACACCATCGAATCCTTGGAAGACGGACGAATCCTGTGCCGATCTCTTCGTTCGCACACCCTGGCGCGTCAGCCCTGACGCTCGCCCTCGGGCTTCTCGTCGCCGGGCCCGGCCCGGCCCTGGCCGGCCCGAAGCCGGTCCCCTCGTGGTCGACGGCCAAGGCGAAGGCCGTCGACACTTCCCGGAAGACGGCCGCCAAGCGGTCGCGGACGGTCAAGGCCAACACGGGCAAGGCCAAGACGGCGCCCGCCGCCGGATCCCCCGCCAAGGAGGCCGCCGCCGACGAGTCCCCGTCGACGGAGGCGCCCGCCGTCACCTGGACCTCGGCCGAGCCGGACGAGCTCCGGTGCGGGCGCAGCCGCCGCAAGCTGTGGCAGGCGGGCGAAGGCTGGGTGGTCAAGACCGTGACCGTCTGCCGTTAAGGCTCTCTGCAAAAAAGCGGAGGCGGGCCGCCGGGTAGGACCGGCGGCGGCGGCGCGCTACAAGGCCCCGGCCCGCACGGGCGATGTCCGGGCGAGGTGGGAGCGATGACGTGATCCGCGTGCTGCATACCGGCGACTGGCATATCGGGCAGTCCCTGCGCGGCTATTCCCGCGCCCACGAGCATGCGCGGGCGCTCGCCCATCTCGAAGCCATCGTCGTCGGCCACGAGGTCGACGCCCTCGTGGTGGCGGGCGACGTCTACGACAGCCAGAACCCGTCCGGCGAGGCGCAGGCCCTGCTCTACGACGTGCTGGTGCGCCTGCACCGGGCGCGCCCCGCCATGACCATCGTGCTGACCGCCGGCAACCACGACGCGGCCGGGCGCCTCGAAGCGCCGAGCCCGATCCTCGAGGCCATCGGGGTCCGGGTCATCGGCAATGTCAGCCGCCGCGACGGCGCCGTGTCCATCGAGCGTCATCTCGTGCCGGTCCTGAGGAACGGCGACGTGGCGGCCCAGATCCTGGCGGTGTCCTATCCCACCGCCGCCTGCCTGCCCCCCCTACGCCGGGAGGAGGGATCGCCCATCGTGCGGGCGGTGCGCGCCCTCTACGCCCAGGTGATGGAGGCGGCGACGCCGCATCTCTGCGGCCTGCCGCTCCTCCTCACCGGGCATCTGCACGTGGCCGGGGGGACCGAATCGGAGGGGGCCGAGCGCCGCATCCTCGTCGGCGGCGAACATGCCGTGCCGCCGGACGTGTTTCCAGCGGAGGCCGATTACGTGGCGCTGGGCCATCTCCACAAGGCCCAGACCATCGGCGGCGGGATGGTGCGCTATTCCGGCTCGCTGATCCCGCTCTCGGCCACCGAACAGCCCTACATCCACGGGGTCAGCCTCGTGACCCTGGGCGACGGACCGGCGCGGGTGGAGCATATCCCGATCCCGCGCCCGGTCCCGTTCCTGCGCCTGCCCGCGCGCGGCGACATGCGGCTCTCCGACCTCGCCGACCATCTCAAGGCCCTCGACCTCGACCCGGCCCTGCCGATGGAGGAGCGGCCCTACATCCAGGTCCGCCTCGCCCGCGAGGGGCTAGGGCCGGGCCACCGGGCCGAGGTGGACCGGATCGCGGACGGTTTTCCCGTGCGCATCGTCGACACCCGCGTGGCGCCCGCCGCCGATCCGGTGGCGGAGGCCGTCGAGGCGGCGCCCCTCGTGCGCCTCTCCGAACGCGACCCGGAGGACCTCTTCCGCCTCGCCTTCGCCCGCGTGCGGGGCGCGCCACCGGAGCCGGCGCATCTGGAGGTGTTCCACCGCGTCCGGGCCGAGGCCGAAGGCTGAAGCCCGCCGCACCGGTCTCTTGTCACGCGCCCGTTACCCTGTAGGTATTACAATTCGATTGTGCGCCATCGAGATTCGCCGGCCCATGCCGATGCGAGCCGGGCGACGGGGGAAACAGCGCCATGAAAGTCTCGATCGTCGCCACCGGCTGCGCCATGGCGCTCGCCCTCGCCGCTCCGGTCCGAGCCGAGGAGGCGGATGCCGCCGCCATCGTCAACGGCCAGTTCGTGGCCGGCGGCAACAAGCCCGGCGTGCGGGCCAGCGGCGCCAAGGGCGTCTGCCTCACCGGGCAGTTCACCCCCTCGGCCGAGGCGGCGGGGCTGTCGAAGGCACCGCATTTCGCCAAGACCGTGCCGGTGACCGCGCGCTTCTCCATGGGCGGCAGCAACCCGGGCATCTCGGACAAGGCCAAGCCGGTGACGCGGGGCTTCGCCCTGCGCCTGCGCGACCCGGCGGGCGACCTCGTCCTCGTCATCATTTCCGCGCCGGTCTTCTCGGCGCGGACGCCCCAGCAGCTGTTCGATTTCGTCTCCGTCCGCGCGCCCGGCCCCGACGGCAAACCCGATGCCGAGAAGGTCAAGGCCTTCGCCGCCGCCAACCCGGAGACCACGAAACAGGCGGCCTGGCTCAATGCGCGCCCGGTCCCGGCGAGCTTTGCCGGCGTCGATTACTGGGGCGTCCACGCCTATACGCTCACCAACGCCAAGGGCGAGGCCAAGGTGGTCAAGCTGAAGACCGTGGCGGATGCGGGCCAGCTCGGCCTCACCGACGAAGAGCTTAAGGCCAAGCCCGACAGCTTCTATGCCGACGAGCTGAAGGAGCGCCTGGCCAAGGGGCCGGCCAGCTTCTCCCTGGTGGCGATCCACAGCGAGGCCGGCGACCCCACCGCCGACCCGACGGCTCTGTGGCCCGAGGAGAACCGCAAGAGCACGACGCTCGGCACCCTCGCCATCACGGCTCTCGAGCCCGACGCCACCTGCGACGCGGCCACCTTCGATCCGGTGGTGGACCTCCCCGCCGGCATCGCCGGCCCGGCCGACGACCCGATGTTCGCGATCCGCTCCCCGGCCTACGCCGTGTCGCTGTCGCGCCGCGCGCAGTAGAGGAATATTCGACCCGCCTGTCCGGTCGCGAGGAGATCGCGCGACCGGGCAGGCCAACGCTTCCCCTCGCCGGAGCCTGTCCGGCTTGCTTGTCCCGGGCTTCACCTCATCTTGAGGTCGTCTGATTGGAGGATCGACTCCGGCATGAGCATCCGCTGAGACATCCAATCCAATGGGCTCTCAGAGGATGAAGCTGATTTCGAGCAAGGAATCGGCCGTGACGCCGAGCAGGATGATCTTGTCGGTCGGTCCGACTTCGTGGGTCACGGTGATGAGCGTGCTGTCGCCGTTCTGGAACGACAGGACGTCCACCCTATCCGTGTCGTCGTCGAGGCCGCTGAAGACGATCCTGTCGTTGAGCGCGTCGAACTTGCGGATGACGTCGCGGCCATCGCCCGCGGCGAAGACGAAGGTGTCGGCACCCGCGCCGCCGAAGAGGGAGTCGCCGCCTGCTCCGCCGGTGATGATGTCGCTGCCCTTTCCGGCGACGATGCGGTCGGCGCCGTCCGTGCCGACGATCGTGGAGCCGCTATCGGCGACGCTCTGCGAAAAGATCTTCGTGCCGACATCGACGCCGGTCATGGTCAGGGACGCCCCGTCGCGGACATAGATTTTCTCTATGCTGGCGGTGCTGGTGAACGAGTCGTCAGTCAGGACGACGACACTGCCTTTATTTACGAAGAGCAGGTCCGTCCCCTCGCCGCCATCCACCCTCACGGGCGAGCTGCTGATGACGAGGCGATCGTTGCCATCCCGCCCGTACAATTCGTCGGAACCACCATTGCCGTTCAGCGTGTTGGCGCCGCCGTCTCCGTAAAGGGTATCGCCGGACGTACTGCCAATGACGTTCAGGAATCCAAAGTAAGCATCCTGCTGCGCATCGCCGTTGAGGCCGCTGTTTCCAGCGAGATCGACAGTCACGCCCGCGGTGGAATGCGCGTAGCTCAACGTATCGACGCCACCGCCACCGGTCATATAGTCGGCGCCCGCACCCCCCTCGATGACATTGTTCTCAACGCTGCCAGCTATGACGTCGTCATATTGCGATCCGCGAATGTTGGCAATATTTACAAAGATGTCTTGTTGATTTTCACTTGCAAAATCATAGCCTTTGCCGATCCTCAAGTCGACGTCGACCCCGCCCGAGCCGTCTCCGGTAGGCGCATCGAAATGCTCGTAGCTCAGGGTGTTCGTGCCGGCGCCGCCATCGATGGTGTTGATGCCGCCACCGCCCTCCAGGATATCGTTGCCGCCGCCGCCGTTCAGGACGTCGTCACCGAGGCCGCCCCGCAGAACGTCGCCTTGCGTTCCGCCATCGAAATTTACGTCAGCCTTGTTATCAGAGAAATCAAGGTACAGACTGAGCATTGATACCGTGGAAGGAACCATATATCTGGTCAATGCACCATTATTGTAGAAACCTAGACCAAAAAAGCTATCGAGTACCGTTTTGTAAAAAGAATCAACTCCATTATACGCGAAGCTGCTCAGTTCGAGAGGGACACTCTTATCTTCATCGTACGAATCTGTATATGAACATCTGATCTCGGCCATTGGATCGCTCTTCAGATTATATATTGAGTTATGGAGGCGTGACTTAACGCGAATAGAGTCGCAGGAATTGAATATTCTATAGCTATAAAGAAATAATGAATCAGTGCAGTATTGGCCCGACTATGGTTCGGCCTCGATCAGCTCCGGAAGGCGATGACGGCAGAGGCATAGTTGCGGGCCAGCCGTCGTATCGGGCGGCAAGACGACGGAAGTCTTTGAGGCGGCAGAAGATAGCCTCGACGCGCCAGCGCTCGCGAGAGCGGCGCTCGGCACAGGCGATAACCCGGTCGCGCTGGGATCGCGCGACCGGGCAGGCCGGAGGACTGGGCAGACTTCAGAAGAGGAAGCTGCCTTCCGTCACGGAATCGGCCGTGACGGCGAGCAGGATGATCTTGTTCGAGGCTCCGGTGTCACTCGTGAAGGTGATGATCGTGTTGGCCTCGCCGTGGAACGATCCGATCTTCACGTTATCCATGCTCTGCGTGATGAGACCGATGTGGAGCGCATCTTCAGTCACGTCGAACTTGCGGATGACATCGCGGCCATCGCCCGAGGCGAACTCGAAGATGTTTGCACCGGCGCCGCCGAAAAGGGAATCGCCGCCCTTCCCGCCGGTGATGACGTCGCCGCCCTTGCCGGCCACGATGCGGTCGGCGCCGTCCGTGCCGACGATCTTGGAGGAGCCATCGTTCAGGCTCTGCGAATAAATCTTCGTGCCGATATCGACGCCCGCCATTGTGAGGGACGCCCCGTCGCGGACATAAACTCTCTCGATGCTGGCAAACGACTCGTCGGTGAGTTCGACGTTGCCGAACCTCGCGATGAAGAGCAGGTCCGTCCCCTGGCCGCCCTGTACCTTCACGGGCGAGTTGCCGATGACGAGGCGATCGTCGCCGCCCCGGCCGTACAATTCGTCGTTGCCGCCATTGCCGTTCAGCGTATTGGCGTCGCCGGTTCCACTAAGGACATCATTCGACGTACTGCCAAGTACGTTCAGGAACCCCAGGTAATGATCCCCCTCCGCGTCGCCCTCGAGACCGTCTTGTCCAGAGAGATCGACAGTCACGCCCTCAGTGGAATGCGCGTAGCTCAACGTATCGACGCCACCGCCACCGGTCATATAGTCGGCACCCGCACCACCCTCGATGACATTGTTCTCGGTGTTACCATCTATCCCATCGTTATATTGCGATCCGCGAATGTTGGCAATATTAACGAAGGAGTCCTGTTGTTTGTCGCTACCATAATCGTAGCCTTCGCCGGTCCTCATATCGACCCCGACCCCGCCCGAGCCGTCTTCGGTGGGCGCATCGAAATGCTCGTAGCTCAGCGTGTTGGTACCCGTGCCGCCGTCGATGGTGTTGATGCCGCGACCGCCCTCCAGAATATCGTTGCCGCCGGCACCGTTCAGGACGTCGTTGCCGTCGCCGGTGCGGAACACGTCCCCGAAATCGCCGCCGGTGACCCGCGTGATTTTATCGAAGTCGCTGGAATCGCCGTAGAGGCCAGCCATCTGTGTCGACAGCTGGAAGACCTGGGCCTCATATTCGATCCCCGGCCCATCCAGGAAGTATACGAGAAAATTTTCGTACTCTTCATACCCATCGACCACGGCACCAGGGCCGAAATCGAGCGTCCTGGCCTCCGGGTTGATTGGTTCTTGATATCCTATAGTGAAATTTTCGGGATCGTAGTCGCCGTCCATCGTATAACGAAATTGAGCCATCTTGAGCCCCTACAGAACAGGTTCGTGCTAAAACCGCTCTGCTTCGATATGACTCCACCATTTAAAATACAGTTATGGCTTTGTCTGAGAATACCAAGACAAAGCCCTTGCGAGCCAAAAACTGTGCCCCACTGTAGGCGGGTGACGAGCGTGTCCTCGATGCGGCCCGCCGGCATCTGCATACCGGAGGACCGTTGCCGAGCACGGCGCTCGGCATGGGCGATCGCCCGGTCGCGCTGGGATCGCGCGACCGGACAGGCGGGATCATCGTGCGGCCGTCAGAGGATGAAGCTACCCTCTGACACAGTGCCGAACGCGACGTCGATCAAGATGATCTTGTCGGTCGGTCCGGATTCGTGGGTCAGGGTGATGAGCGTGCTGTCGCCGCCGTGGAACGACCGGACGTCCAGGCCACCCGTGTCGCCGCCGAGGCTGCTGAGGTCGATCTTGTCGTTGATCGCGTCGAACTTGCGGATGACGTCACGGCCATCGCCCGCGGCGAAGACGAAGGTGTCGGCACCCGCGCCGCCGAACAGGGCATCGCCGCCCTTGCCGCCGGTGATGCCGTCATCGCCCTTTCCGGCCTGGATGCGGTCGGCGCCGTTCGTACCGATGATCGTCGCGTTGCCGCCGGCCTGGCTCTGGGAATAGAGCTTCGTGCCGACCGCGACACCCGACATGCTGAGGTACGCCCCGTCGCGGACATAGACCTTCTCGATACTGGCATCGACGGAGAACGATTCGACGTTGAGCTCGACGGTGCTGTCCTTGAGAATGAAGAGCAGGTCCGTCCCCTCGCCGCCCTCCACCTTCATGGGCGAATCGCTGATCACGAGGCGATCGTTGCCATCCCGGCCGTACAGTTCGTCACTGCCGCCATTGCCGTTCAACGTATTGGCGCCGCCGTCTCCGTAGAGGGTATCGCCGAACGTACTGCCGATGACGTTCTCGAACGATGTAAATCGATCGTCCTCCGCGTCGCCTCCAATACCGAATTCTCGAACGAGATCGATATTCACGCTCCCGCCCGAATGCGCATAGCTCAGCGTATCGACGCCACCACCGCCGACCAGTTCATCATCCCCCGCGCCGCCTTCTATGACGTTGCCGTTATCGTCACCAGTTATACCATCTTTACGCACTGATCCTCGAACATTGGAGATATTCGAGAACGTATCGACAACGGCTGTGCCAGTCGACCAATCGGTGGCCTGGCCGGTCGACAAGTCGATGATCATTCCGAACGAACCAGCGGACGTATCGAAATGCTCGTAGCTCAGGGTGTTCGTGCCGGCTCCGCCGTCGAAGGTGTTGGTGCCGCGACCGCCCTCCAGGGTATCGTTGCCGCCGCCGCCCTTCAGGACGTCGTCGCCGTCGCCCGTGCGGAACACGTCACCGAAATCCCCGCCGGTGACCCGCGTTACGTAGCCGAAGTCGCTGGAATCGCCGAAGATGCCGCCATCCTGGGTCGTCATACCGAAAGAACGTAGTGACTCTTCGAATTCCGGACCATCGATCAAATAGACAATCTCGTTTCCGTATTGAGTATACCCGGGTATCGACGACGCCGGCCCGAAATCGAACGTTCGAACAGCGGGATCGATAATCTCCGAAAATCCAAGCTCCTGATTACTAGGGTCAAAATTTCCATTCAGTGTGAAATAAAATGCCGTCACAACGAAACTCCGCAGGTCAGACTGGCGTCGAGATGTCTAGCTGCGGACTTAGTCATCAGATTTTAAAATATTGTTATGACGTTAATCGGTCTAGATCGATACAAGCCCTCCCTGTCGGGGCACCCGACTCCCGAAGCCCGGAACGAGCGCCAAATCCTCGCGACGGGTCGCCGGACCATCCGCTGAATCCTCATGGGGAAAGCCCCAAATGCCGCGCGAGCCGCGGCGCGCCCGCGGGTCCGGAACGGGAGCCCCCCATCGTCCTCAGCCCTGGCCGGAGGCGATCATGTCCTTGATCCGGCCGGCCAGCGCTTCCATCACGAAGGGCTTGGTCAGCACCTGCATGCCGGGCTCGAGATGCCCGTTGCCGACCACGGCGTTCTCGGCATAGCCGGTGATGAACAGGATCTTGAGGTCGGGTCGGGCCACCCGTGCCGCGTCGGCCATCTGGCGGCCGTTCATGCCGCCGGGCAGGCCGACATCGGTGACGAGGAGGTCGATGCGCACGTCCGATTGCAGCACCTTGAGGCCGGAGGCGCCGTCGGCCGCCTCGATGGCGGTGTAGCCGAGCTCTTCCAGCACCTCGGTCACGAGCATGCGCACGGTGGGCTCGTCGTCGACGATGAGCACGGTCTCGCCCCGTTGCGCGCGCGGCGCGGCGGCGAAGGCGCCGGCCTCGTCCACCTCGGAGGCCTCGCCGTAATGGCGCGGCAGGTAGAGGCACATGGTGGTGCCTTCGCCGAGTTCGGAATAGATCCGCACCTCGCCGCCCGATTGCCGCACGAAGCCGTAGATCATCGACAGGCCGAGGCCTGTGCCCTCGCCGAGCGGCTTCGTCGTGAAGAACGGATCGAAGGCGCGGGCGATCACCTCCGGCGTCATGCCGGTGCCGTTGTCGGTGACGCAGAGGGAGAGATACTGGCCGGGGTCGAGGTTGCGCTCGCGGGCGGCATGCCCGTCGAGCCACTTGTTGGCGGTCTCGATGGTGAGGCGGCCGCCATCCGGCATGGCGTCCCGCGCGTTGATGCACAGGTTCAGCAACGCGTTCTCGAGCTGGTTGGGGTCCACCAAAGCCGGCCACAGACCGGCGGAGCCCACCACCTCGATCGCCACCGCCGGGCCGACCGTGCGGCGGATCAGCTCCTCCATCCCCGCCACCAGGGCGTTCACGTTCGTCGGTTTCGGGTCCAGGGTCTGGCGCCGCGAGAAGGCGAGGAGCCGGTGGGTGAGGGCCGCCGCCCGGCGCGAGGCGCCCTGCGCCGCGTTGATGTAGCGGTCGAGTTCGGTCAGCCGCCCCTGCGCCATGCGGGTCTGCAGCAATTCGAGGCTGCCCGAGATGCCGGTGAGCAGGTTGTTGAAATCGTGGGCGATGCCGCCGGTGAGCTGGCCCACCGCCTCCATCTTCTGCGACTGGCGCAGGGCCTCCTGGGTCTGGGCGAGGGCCGCCTCGCGGGCCTTCTCGTCGGTGATGTCGCGGGCCACCGCGTAGAATACCTCGCCCACGGGCGCGCTGACCCAATCGAACCAGCGATACGCGCCGTTCGCCGTGCGGACCCGGTTCTGGTGCCGTACGGTGCGGCCCTGCCGCATCGCCTCCACCGCCTCCGCGCTGTGGGGGAGGAAATCGGGGTGGATGATCTCCCAGAACGGCGTCGCCAGCAGGGTCGCCTCGTCGTAGCCGAGCACCTCGGTCCAGGCCGGGTTCACGTTGAGGAGGCGGCCGTCGAGGGTGCCCGACATCAGGAGGTCGGGGATCAGCGTCCAGATGCGGTCGCGCTCCTTGATGCGCTCGGCGATCTCGCGCTCGAGCTCGGCCCGCGAGCGGGCCAGGACCTCGCGGGCCTCCACGATCTCCTGGATCTCGGTGCAGGTGCCGAACCAGCGCACGATCCGCCCGTCCGCGTCGCGCACCGGCTGCGCCCGCCCCAGCACCCAGCGATACTGCCCGGAGCGGTGCCGCAGGCGATATTCGATGTGGTAGGGCTCGCCCGTCTCTAGGCTATGGCTCCAGACCGTCCAGGCCTTGTCCCGGTCGTCGGGGTGGAAGATGCCGTTCCAGCCCGCGCCGTCGGTGGAACCCGCCGGGACGCCGGTGTAATCGTACCAACGCTGGTTGAAGTAATCGTGGTGCCCGTCCGGCAGGGTCGACCACACCATCTGGTCGATGGAATCGGCGATGGCCTGGAAGCGCCCCTCGCTCTGGCGCAGGCGCTCCTCCGCCTCCCGGCGCTCGTCGATGTCGATGACCGAGCCGACATAGCCCAGGAACTCGCCCTCGGTGCCGAAGCGCGGGGTCGCCGCGTCGATGGCCCAGCGATAGGTGCCGTCGGCCCGGCGCAGGCGGTACTCGACCCGGAAGGGCTCGTGCGCGGCATTGGCGGCGAGGAACGTGTCCGCCGCCAGCCCCTCGTCGTCGGGATGCGTCGCCTTGGTCCAGCCGAGGCCGAGGGCCTCCGCCTCGGTCTGCCCGGTGAACTCGTACCAGCGCCGGTTGAGGTAGATGCAGGACCCGTCGGGGATCGTCACCCACATCATCACCGGGGCGTGGTCGGCCATGTTGCGGAACCGCGCCTCGCTCTCCGTCAGCGCCTCGGCCTGCGCCCTGCGCTGGGTCTCGTCCCGCGCGATCCGGAGGAAGCCGGGCGAACGGCCCTGCGGGTCCGGCGGCAGGCGGTGGAGGGAGCCGGCGAGGAACACCGGCATCCCGTCCGCGCGCCGATGCCAGCGCTCCGAATCGGCGCGGCCCTGGTTCACCGCCTCGGCGAGTTCCGCCGCATCGATGCCGGCGGCCCGGTCCTCGGATGTGAAGATCATCGCTCCGTCACGGCCCAGCGCGTCGGCGGCCGTCCAGCCCAGCACCTCGACGGCGCCCGCCGACCAGCTCGTGATGATCCCCTGCGGGTTCATGGTGAGGACCACGTGATCGCGGGCGCCCTCCATGACGAGGTGCAGACGCTCCTCGCGCTCGCGCAGGGCCTCTTCCGCCGCCCGGCGCCCGCTGACGTCCCGGTAGAACACCGAGAGGCCGCTGCCGGAGGGATAGACCCTGACCTCGATCCAGATGTCCCGCTGCGTCGAGCTGTGGCGGTAGGTGAGTTCGGCCGAGGCCCGTTCCGCCATGGCGCGGCGGTAGAGGGGCCAGGTCGGCATCCGCTCGGCATCCGGCCACACCTCGAGGAGGTGACGGCCGAGGATCGCCTCCGAGGGGCGCCCGTCGAGGCGCAGGCCCTCCGCGTTGATGCGGCGGACGCGGAAGTCGTGGTCGAGCAGGAGGAAGCCCTCGCCCATCCCGTCGAGGACGCCGCGGACCTCGGCCTCGCTCTGCCGCAGCCGGCTCTCGGCACCGATCCGGCCGGTGGTCTCGGTGCAGGCGCAGAAGAAGCCGGCGACGGTGCCGTCCTCCTCCCGCACCGGCGTGTAGGAGAAGGCGAAATGCGTCTCCTCGGGAAATCCGTTGCGCTCCATGACGAAGGCGACGTCGTCCATCTGGATGGAGTGTCCCGCATAGGCATCGGCCACGATGGGGGCGAGGTCGCTCCAGATGTCGGACCAGACCTCGGCGATGGGCCGCCCCATGGCGGCCGGATGCTTGGCGCCCATGAGCCGGGCATAGGCATCGTTGTAGAGGACGATCTGCCCCGGCCCCCAGGTGACGAACATGGGCTGGCGCGCGGCGACCATCATCCCCGTCAGCGTGCGGAGGGACGCGGGCCAGGAGGCGAAGGGTCCGAGGGGAGTCGTGGACCAATCGATGGCCTCGATCAGCGCACCACACTCGCCCCCGTTCACGAGGACACTCACTGCCACTCTTTCTCCGTCGCGAGGGTCGATGCGGGATGGCGCGCCGCGGGATCGGATCGCGCGCCCGCACAGGATCGACGTCCCTGCCAACGGCCAAGGTCGACCCGCCGTTCCCCGCGAGGGCCCGCCTCACCGGAGGGACGGCCCGGCCTCGACATCGCGGCCCGATGACACGAGCCGGTGTCCGATGTCAAAGTCGCGGCGCCCGCCGGTCAGTATCCCTGTTTGAAATGTCGTCCTGAACGATCGCCCCCACGCTCCCGTTCCGACTCCGAGTGGGGGAAATCCGACGCTTGGTCCCCATCCCTAAGCGTCCGAGGAGGTTGGTAATCGGACGTTGGCCAGCTGCCAGAACGTTGACGTTCGACCTTCGGAACAGGCCCGCGCCCCGATCCGCTCTCCCATGAACCAGAGGCGACCGGGCTTTGCCAAGGCGTGCCGTCGCCCGCTCCCCTTGCGCCCGCTCCCCTTGCGTATGCACCCGTATCCGCGTCACGCTAGAGTTGCGCCCGACCACGTTGGGTCGGGGCACATCTCCAGGCCTTTGTTGTGCCGCGCTCTTTTTCGCCGAACCGGCATCCACTTCGGCGGAGAGCGCTCTAGCGCGGATGGACCACCAGGGTCCTGGGCGCGGAGCCCAGACCCCTCGGTCATCCCTGCTCCAGGAGGTTCGTGAAGTTTGCGACGATCCCGGGCGTCCGGCTGCCCTTGGAGGACGCGGCCATCAACCGGACATGGTAGCGGGCGCCGTCTGTGCTCTCGATCGTCCGCTCGGAGGGACGGCTCGTTGCCAGCACCGTCGGGATCTCGTCTGACAGCCACGTCAGGGGAATCGGCGTCGAGAAGTTGCGCAAAGACCGGCCGACGTCGCCCGGCTGCAGGCCAAAGATCTGCGCCGCGGCGGCGGTGAACATGCGGATGTGGAGATCCGGTGTCAGGAGCACGCTGGCGACGTTCATGCCCTCGAACAGCGTGGACTGGTCATCGCTCATATGATCGATGGCCTCGATCTTGGACGTCAGCTCGGCATTCAACGTCTGAAGCTCCTCGTTCAGAGACTGCGTCTCCTCCTTCGAAGCCTCCAGTTCCTCGTTGGCGGCCTGCATTTCCTCGTTGACGGAGTACAGTTCCTCGTTCGAGGATTTGAGCTCCTCGAGGGAGGTTTCGTACTCCTCGATCACACCCTGAAGCCGCTCGCGCGTCACGCTCAGTTCGCGTTCCAGGCCCTGGAACGCCGTGTCCCGTTCATTCGCCTCCAGGGCCTGCCGCTCCCTTACGACCGGCGCAGCGGCTTCCTTGAACACGACCAGGAACAGTGGCTCAGTCGCGCCGGCCGTGTTCAGCGGCTTGACGACCAATGAGATAGTCTGGAGCCGGCCGTCCGGCAGTTCGACGCTGATGCTGTCGCGCACGGCCGGGGTGTTGCCCTCTATCGCCTCGCGCAGCGCCGTTCGGAGATCCAGCCGCAGGCCCTTGCGTGCCATCGCAGCCAGCTCCCGAGTCGGCTGTCCCGGCACGACCTCCAGGTGATCGCCGATCCGCGACGAGTAGTGCACGGCCTCGCCCGTCCGCGTCACGACCGCGTGCGGCGGCGTGAACTCGGATAGCATCAGCGTCTCGACCGTGTGCCGCAGGGCCGCATGTGTCGTGACGTTGCGCCGGTACGGCTGGCCGGCACCCGCGAAGATCGGCGTGTCAGGCCCGGACATTGGTGGCAAGCGGGCCGGCAGGATCGCGTCGCGGGCCTGGAAGATGCGGTTCCGCTTGTCGATCGTCTCGAACAAGTCGTCGAAGCGCGTCACGTTCTCAGCCATCCCGATGAAGAGGTAACCGCGCGGGCGTAGAGCGTAGTGCAGCACTGGCATCAGTTGCTGCTGGGCTTCGACGCCGAGGTAGATCAGCAGGTTGCGGCAGGAGACGAGATCGAGGCGCGAGAACGGCGGGTCGCGCAGCACGCTGTGCGGGGCGAAGCTGCAGAGGTCGCGCACGGCCTTTGCGACCACCACGCTGTCGCCTTCGACGACGAAGTGCTGCGCGATCCGTTCGGGCGTGACGGCGGACAGGTAGGTCCTCGGGTAGAGGCCGGTCCGGGCGACCGTGAGCGATCGCTCGTCGATGTCGGTGGCGAAGATCTGCACGCGCGGCGGTTCCGCCAGGGTCAGCATGTGCTCGCGCAGGAGGATGGCCAGGGAGTAGACCTCCTCGCCGGTCGAGCACGCCGGCACCCAGATCCGCACGACATCGGTCGACGCGCGCTCGTCGAACAGCTTCGGGATGACGTGGGTGGAGAGAGCCTCGAAGGCGGCGGCGTCGCGGAAGAAGTTCGTCACACCGATCAGCAGATCCCGAAACAGCGCCCCGACCTCGGCCGGGTCGGCACGCAGCAGCTTGAGGTAGTTGTCCGGCCCGGCCGCGCCGACGACGCTGATGCGCCGCTGCAGGCGACGCACGAAGGTGCTGGGCTTGTAACCGGAGAAGTCATGGCCGACCTGCGAGCGGAGGATGGCGAAGATCTCGGTCAGCAGTTCGGCATCGAACTCCCGAGCGACCAGGTCGGCCTGACCTTCCTGCGTGGCGGGACTGATGGCGGCGAAGCGGGCGGCGATCCGGTCGCCCATCCGTTCGGCCGTCTCGCCGAAATCGACGAAGCCGGTCCGCAGCGCGCTGATGGGCATGTCGGGGGCTTCGGGGCCGGAGCCATCCAGGGTCTGGGCCAGGGTCAGGCCGCCGTGCTCCTTGATCGCCTTGATGCCGATGGCGCCGTCACCGTCGCCGCCGGACAGGATCACGCCGACCGCGCGCTCGCCCTGGTCGACGGCCAGGGCAGTCAGGAAGATATCGACCGGCTTGGTCTCGCGGATCGCCGGCCTCAGCGGCTTCAACCTCAGCCGGCCGCCCGCGATGCTCATGACGAAACCGGCCGGCATGACGTAGACGCGGCCCGGCCGGACCGGCACGCCGTCGACGGCGACCTCGACACCGAGCGGCGTGAGCCGGGCCAGCACGTCCGAGAGCAGGCTCTTGTGCTCCCGGCTGAGATGCGTGACGACGACGAAGGCGGCTCCGAGCGTCGCCGGCACCCCACGGAAGAAGCCCCGCATCGCCTCGATGCCGCCCGCGGACGCGCCGATGCCGACGATCGGGAAGTGGTCCTGGTCCATCACCACGTTCTGAGCCTTCGGATCGATGCTACGCCGTTCGTCGGGTCCCAGCATCATGCGTTCTTTCCTACACCGCGTCGATCAATGCACGGTGGTTCCGGCCGCCCGTTGTCCCATCGCGCCAGCGACATCCAGCGCAGGTCGGCTTTTTGCGGTTTTCGCATAAAGCGAGCAGACGTAAGTATAACCCTAAGCTGTAAGGTTTTCGCCTCGGAAATTGCCGAGAAGCGGACCTTAACCGATCTCCCGGGAGCGGCTATTCTGCTTCCAACCGGTAAGGCCTCTTCTTGACCTTGCCGCTAGCCGCGGGTCCCCTTCGCCATGTCGAGGAGACGCTGAGTCTCTGCAAATGTCACATTCAGCTTCACTTGCGCATCGCGAAGCTCCACAATCAGCCCCGCTGTGCGCCTCATCTCCGCCCGTCCTTTCCGGAAGCGTAGCTTAGAGGGTTGTTTTGAACGCTTTCGCCCGTGATCCAGAACCTCCGCGAAAGGCACCACCATCAGAATGGTACCACGCGCGTCGGTGATCTCGAAGCCATACCGGATCGGGTTCTCCGCGTTGGAGGCCAGATCAGAGCTCATTCCCGGCACGGCCTTGAAGGCCTCAAGATAAGCTGCCTCAACGCTCACGAGATCCAGGCCTGTATCGTCGCAGTCAAGTCCATCTGGGCCACGGAGGTGAAAGTAAAACTGTGTCATAGACCGTACCCGGTGGACGTTTCTTCATCCTGCCAGCCTGCGCGGGTCGTTTCGGATGGTCAAGGCCGAGGCCGTGCCCCCCGGAAATCCACCCGATCCCGCTAACTAGAGCCGTGACCTGGTAGCGGCTCTGGATTCCGGGCTCCGCGATGCGGACCCAAAATGACGACGTGGCCTGTTCAGTGTCGTGCCACATCCCATTCCCCCTGGTTCGCAGCCCTGCCGCCATCCCGCCGCGTGTGGACATCGTTGCGCGGCGACGGCATCGCCCTCGTCCGCCCGTCATCCTGGGCTATGACACTCTTCCCCGCATCCCCCTGATTTCTTGAGACGAGGCCACGACCCTTGCGCATCCTGGCGATCCGCGGCGAGAACCTCGCGAGCCTCGCGGCCCCCTTCTCCGTCGATCTCGCCGGCGGCCCCATCGGCGCCACCGGCATCTTCGCCATCACCGGCGAGACGGGGGCGGGCAAGTCCACCATCCTCGACGCCCTCTGCCTCGCCCTCTACGGGCGCTATCCGCGCGTGGCGACCGGCGGGCGCGAGCGGGCGCCCGATCCCGGCGGCGACCCCATCACCATCGGCGACGAGCGGGCGATCCTGAGGCGGGGGGCGACCGAGGGCTTCGCCGAAGTCGATTTCATCGGCCGCGACGGCCAGGGCTATTGCGCGCGGTGGTCGGTCTACCGGGCGCGGGGCAAGGCCAACGGCCGCCTCCAGAACAAGACGCGCTCCCTCACCCGGCTGGCGGACGGGGGCTCCGTCGGCGACAGCAAGGCCGGCCTCGTCGACGCGGCGATCTGCGAGCTCACCGACCTCACCTTCGACCAGTTCCGCCGCACCGTCCTGCTGGCGCAGGGGGAGTTCGACGCCTTCCTCCTCGCCGCCGAGGGCGAGCGCGCGGAACTCTTGGAGAAGATCACCGGCACGGCGATCTATTCCGAGATCTCGAAGCGTATCCATGCCGGGGCCGAAGCGCAGCGCGCCACGGTGAAGGAGCTGGAGGCCCATCGCGACGCCGTCGGCCTCCTCGACGAGGCGGCGCGGGCGGAGAAGCACGCAGAGCGGGCGCGTCTCCAGGCCGAGGTGGCGGGGCTCTCCGGCCAACTGGCGGACCTGAACGCGGCGCTGGCCCATGCGCGGCGCATCGCCGACACACGGGGCCTGGTCGCGGCGGCCGAGAGCCGCCTCACCGTGGCGCGGCAAGCCCTGGAGACCCATCGGCCCGACAGCCTGAGGCTGGCCGAACTCGACGCGGTGGAGCCCCTGCGCGAACCGGCGCGGAATGCGGCGCGGGCGGAGCGGGATCTGACCGCCGCCGAGGCGGCCCTGGTCCTGGCC
>NZ_VRVC01000088.1:0-22615 GCF_008040005.1 Methylobacterium sp. WL19 | reverse complement strand
GCGGGCGAGGCCTGGGTGCCCTGCCGGCGGCGCGCGCGCACCTCGGAGAGGGGGATCGACCAGGGATCGGCCTGGGCCGCATGGGCCGCGACGATCTCGGCGTTGAGGCGGTGGGTCTCCGGATCGATCGTCGCCGGGTCGAAGAGGGCGTGGTCGATCATGGAACGGTTCGTCTCATCCAGTGTGGGGCCGAAGCGGCATTCGGGCTGGCGCGTCGAATGTGGGCGAAGCCCGCACCGATGCCAGTCGCAGGGCCGGCGCGAAACGGCCTAACGCCCCAATGGACAGACGGTTTCGTTCGGGTGTGTCGCATCGGTCACGCTTCCGCCGGGTTCGCCGGCTTCAGAGACGCCGATGAGGCCCCATATGTCCGAAAGAGTTCAGCCGTCGGATCACGGCCAGAGGATGACAGCATGATCGTCGACAACGACCCGCGCCGACAGGGACCCTACCAGGGCCGTCCCCCCGTCGGGAGTGGCTATTCCGATGGACAACCGCGTTCGGCCCTGCGGCGCTTCCTCGGCGGTTCGCCCATGGCGGTGCTGGTGAAGCTGCTGTTCCTGTCCATCCTCGTCGGCGCCATCATGGCGACGCTGGGCATCACGCCCGGCCTGCTGTTCTGGCACATCTACGATGCGGGCCGCGCGCTCATCGACCTCGGGTTCGAGACCTTCCACGATTTCGGACGCTGGATTCTGGCCGGTGCCGTGGTGGTGGTGCCGCTCTGGCTGCTGTCGCGGTTCCTGTCGGTCTCGAAATAGGCAGGCGGACCGCATTCTACCGAGGGACATGAAAAAGGCCGGCGTTTCCGCCGGCCTTTTTCAATTCGACGCGTGTCGAAGACGATCAGCGCTGGACGATGACCTTCGCGCCGACCTTGGCGCGGGTGTAGAGATCGGCCACGTCGTCGTTGGTCATGCGGATGCAGCCCGACGACACGGCGGTGCCGATCGTCTCCGGCTCGTTGGAACCGTGGATGCGGTAGATCGAGCCGCCGAGATACATGGCGCGGGCGCCGAGCGGGTTCTCGATGCCGCCCTTCATGAAGCGCGGCAGGTCGGGGCGACGGCGCAGCATCTCGGCCGGGGGACGCCAATCGGGCCATTCCCGCTTCATCGTGATCGTCTGGGTGCCGCCCCAGGTGAAGCCGGGACGACCGACGCCGACGCCGTAGCGCAGGGCCTGACCGCCGCCGAGCACGTAATAGAGCCGGCGCTCGGCCGTGGAGACCACGATGGTGCCGGGAGCGTAATTGCCGCCGAAGGCGACCTGCTCGCGCTGGATCGCCGACATCTGCGGCACGGCCGAGGCCATCGGGTCGGCCGGGTTGAGCGAGGCGTTGGCGGTGGGCACCGCCACCACGGCGGCGGGGGCGGGCTCCGCCTGCGGACGCACGCGCAGCACCAGCGCGTTGTCCAGGGGCTGGCGGGTGAGGGGGTCGATCTCATAGGCGGCGGCGGGCGAGGCCCAGACACCAACCATGCAGGCGAGCCCGGACAGGGCGGGGGCGATACGGCGCATCAAAGCCTCTCGAAGGCAGGCGAAACGTGGGGGAAACACGGTCGGTAACGCGACGCAGGATACCGTTTTCCGATCGCCAAGACGTAAACGCTGCCGCCCCAAAGCCAAGCTGAATTCGCGATGAAGCGATGGTTGCGCCGGGGTCGTGACTCCATGGCCACAGTGTGGCGGCTTAGCCGTATTCGCAGGGATTATTGTCCGGGGGCCAGGTCGGCCGGGAACAATCTCCGACGCGGCGGAACCCGATCCGCGCCGGACGTCGTGGTCCTCCGGATCAGACCGCGTCGAGGCCGAGGTCGATGATCGGCGCGCTATGCGTGATCCAGCCGCTGGAGATCAGGTCGACGCCGGAGGCGGCGATGGCGCCCACCGTCTCGCGGTTGATGCGGCCCGAGGCCTCCGCGATGGCGCGCCCGTCGATCATCCGCACGGCCTCGCGCAGCTGGTCCGGGCTCATGTTGTCGAGGAGCACTGCATCGGCGCGGACCGACAGAGCCTCGGCCAGCTGATCCAGCGTGTCGACCTCGATCTCGATCTTCACGAGGTGGCCGGAATAGGCCCTCGCCCGCTCGATGGCGGGAACGATCCCGCCGGCCACGGCGACGTGGTTGTCCTTGATGAGCACGGCATCGTCGAGGCCGTAGCGGTGGTTGGAGCCGCCCCCGGCCCGGACCGCGTGTTTCTCCAGGGAGCGCAGGCCGGGCGTGGTCTTGCGGGTGCAGACGATCCGCGCCTTGCCGTGCGGGCGGGCCGCCTCCACGAGCCCTGCCGTGGCGGTGGCCACGCCGGACATGCGGCACAGGAGGTTCAAAGCCACGCGCTCGGCGGTGAGGATGGCGCGCGCCGGACCGTCGAGACGGATCACCACGTCACCGGGCGAGACCCGCGCGCCGTCGCCCCGTTCGACCACGACCGACACGGCCGGGTCGATGAGCGCGAAGGCGATGATGGCCGCGTCGACGCCGGAGATCACCCCGTCCTGCCGGGCCGCGATGACGCCGGAGAGGCGGGCATCGGCGGGCACGATCGCGTCGGTGGTGATGTCGCCGGCCCGGCCGAGATCTTCCAGCAGAGCCGCGCGAACGATCGGCTCCACGAGGAGACGGGGGAGGGGGACGAGACGGGCATCGCTCATGGGGTCGCTCGTAAGATGGTCGCTGGAAGGGGGCCGACGGTCCGCCTACTGACCTCATCCTGAGGTGGCGGAGCGAAGCGGAGCCCTCGAAGGAGGCCTCCATCTGGCACGGGGTAGCTGGAACTCTCCTTCGAGGCCCGCTGGCGCGGGCACCTCAGGATGA
Source organism: Methylobacterium sp. WL19 (assembly GCF_008040005.1). NCBI lineage: Bacteria > Pseudomonadati > Pseudomonadota > Alphaproteobacteria > Hyphomicrobiales > Methylobacteriaceae > Methylobacterium > Methylobacterium sp. WL19. Next base: position 19,796 of record NZ_VRVC01000088.1, on the reverse strand, counting down.
GATCGGTGGGTGGGATCGTCCCAGGACGGTCCCGGTCCTCTGATTCAAACCGATGCAACCGCATCGGCCGGGGCGGACTCCGCGATCCGCCAGACTTCGGCGAGTGTCACCTCGCTGTGCCGGGCAGGGGCCTGCTCCGGGTGGTCGCTGCGCCAATGGGCGCCCCGGCTCTCGTGGCGGAACAGCGCCGAGGTCGCGACCATCAACCCGGTGAGGGCCGCGTCGGAGCCCTGCCTCGCCGCCGGCGCGAGGTCGCGCACAGCGTCGGTGAGACCATCGGCGTCGCGCACCACCCCGACCTGGGCTTCCATGACCCGGCGGATCGCATCGTGATCGGCCTCGTCGTGCCGGCGCGGCTCGGCCATCACCGCCGGACCGGGGGCGGGCACGGAGGCGACGGCCTCGGCGATCCAGGGGGCGAAGGCCATCGCTTCGAGGAGGGAGTTGCTGGCGAGGCGGTTCGCGCCGTGCAGGCCGGTGGAGGCGACCTCGCCGCAGGCGAATAGGCCGGGCACGGTGCTGGCGCCGGTGCCGTCCACCTTGATGCCGCCCATATGGTAATGCGCCGCCGGGCGCACGGGGATCGGCTGGCGCTGCGGATCGATGCCGGAGGCGGCGCAGAGGCCCGCCACGGTGGGGAAGCGCGTCGCCATGCGCGCGCCGAGGGCACCACGGCAATCGAGGAAGACCTCGGTGCCGCGCCGCCGCGCCTGGAAGATCGCACGGGCGACCACGTCGCGGGGGGCGAGATCGCCCCCGGCGATGCCGGCCATTACCGGCGCGCCATCGTTGTCGATCAGCCGCGCGCCCTCGCCGCGCAGGGCCTCGGTGGCCAGCGGCATCGGGTCCAGCCCCACCGAGATGGCGGTGGGGTGGAACTGCACGAACTCCATGTCGCGCAGGGTCGCCCCGGCGCGGGCCGCCACCGCCAGCCCCCGGCCAGTGGCGCCGCGCGGGTTTGTGGTGGAGGCGTAGAGGGAGCCGAGCCCTCCGGTGGCGAGCACCACCGACCGCGCGGCGAGCCGCACCGAGGCACCGTCGCGCTCACAGACGAGGCCGGCGACGGCGCCGCTCCCGTCCTGCAGCAGGCCGCGGACATCGGCGACCAGGATCTCGATGGACGGCGTCAGCGCCACGGCCTTCAGCAGCGTGTCGAGCACCATCCGCCCGGTGGAATCCCCGCCAGCCCGGACGATGCGGCGGCGTGAATGCGCCGCTTCGAGGCCAAGCGCCAGGGTGTCGGCGGCGTCCCGGTCGAAGGGCGCGCCGAGGCCGACGAGCCACTCGATCAGGCCCGGGCCGGCTTGCGCCACCCGCAGGGCGACGGCCGGGTCGGTGAGGCCGGCGCCTGCGGCCTCCGTGTCCGCCGCATGCAGTGCGGCGGCATCGTCCTCCGCCATGGCGGCGGCGATGCCGCCCTGCGCCCAGCCGGTCGCCGTGCCGCTTCCCAGGGGAGAAGCGGTGACGAGGGTGACCGGGCGGGGGCTGAGCCGCAAGGCCGTGGCGAGGCCGGCGACGCCGGCGCCGACGACGATCACACGGTCCGAGCCGGGGAGGGTGAAGGAGAACGGGGAATGCGCGTTCATCGCGGACGCACCGCGAGCATGCGCTCCACCGCCGCGCGGGCGCGCTCGGCGAGTTCCGGCTCCACCGTCACCTCGTGGGTGAGGGTCTCCAGCGCATGCCGGATGTTCCGCAGCGACATCCGCTTCATGTGCGGGCACATGTTGCAGGGCTTGATGAACTCGATATCCGGGTTGGCGGCGGCGATGTTGTCGCCCATGGAGCACTCGGTGACGAGCACCACCTGACGCGGCCGCTTCTCGGTGACGAAGTTCATCATCATCGCGGTCGACCCCGAGAAGTCCGAGGCCGCCACCACGTCGGGCGGGCATTCCGGATGGGCGATGACGGTGACGCCGGGATAGCTCTCGCGCACCTCGTCGATGTCGGCGGGGGTGAACTGCTCGTGGACCTCGCAATGGCCGGCCCAGGTGAGGATCTCGACCTCGGGCACCAGAACCTGGACGTTCTGCGCCAGGAACTCGTCGGGGATCATCAGGACGCGCGGCGCATTGAGCGAGCGCACCACGTCCACCGCGTTGCCGGAGGTGCAGCACACGTCCGATTCCGCCTTCACGGCGGCGGAGGTGTTGACGTAGGTCACGATCGGCACGCCGGGATACTTTTCGCGCAAGCCCCGCACGTCGGCGGCGGTGATCGAGTCGGCGAGCGAACACCCGGCCCGCATGTCGGGGATCAGGACGGTCTTGCCCGGATTGAGCAGCTTGGCCGTCTCCGCCATGAAATGGACGCCGGCCAGCACGATCACGTCGGCATCCACGTTGATCGCCTCGCGGGCCAGCGCCAGGCTGTCGCCGACGATGTCCGACACGGTGTGGAAGATCTCGGGCGCCTGGTAGTTATGAGCGAGGATGACCGCGTTGCGGGCCTTCTTCAGTTCCAGGATCGCCGCGACGTCGTCGGCCAGGGCCGGCCATTCGATGGCCGGGACATGCCGGCTCACGCGGGCGTAGATCTCGGGCAGAGGCAGGGTCGAAACCCGGTCGATCGGAAAACTCGTGGCCGCCATGGACGCGTCCTCAGTTATGCTCAATCTGAGCATTGTGCCGACTAACGTAGGCGCGCGAGATACGCTTGTCTAGATATGCTGAGCCTGAGCATATTCATTTTGCAGTGCGATATTGTGCAAACGTCATCCTCAGCCACCGCCGTCCCTTCCTGCATGGTCGAGCGCGATAGTTCCTGATCGCATGCAGGGACGATCAGACGTCGAGCCCCGGTTCGGTCCGATAGGCACGATGCAGCAGGGCGGCGAGGTCGCCGGATCGCGGCAGGGTGACGGTGCCGATGGAAGCGACGGCGACTCCCGGCGTCCACGAATTCATCGCGACGGCTCCGGAAAACTCGCCGAGTCCGTCCGCCGCTACGACCGCCTCGCGCTGGGCGACACCGAGGGCGGTCAATCGCCGGCGGAGGATCCCCATCGTGACCCCGGCGAGGATGCCGGCCTGCGGCCATGTCACCGACGCGCCGTCCCAGAAGGCCAGGTTCCAGATCGTCGCTTCGCCGATCCGTCCCTGGCGATCGACGAAGGCGGCATCGTCGAAGCCCTGCCGGGCGGCCTCGCGCAGGAGATGGGTCTTTGCCGACTCGCCCACATGCTTGACCTCCGGGCGCCAGCGCTCATGCGGCGTGAGGGCCAGTTTCAGCGGGCCGGCGGGGCCGTCATTCGGCGGAAAGGTCCGGACCAGGATCGAGCACTCATCGGTCGCATCGCCGAGGCGGAATTCTCCGCTACGCGAAAACACTGTCGCGGTGAGCGACAGGTCACCGGGTGCGTCCGCCACGGCGATCCGAAGCGCGTGTCGTATGTGCTCTTCCGGCATGATGCGGCCGAACAGTGCCTGCGACCCGTCGCGAAGGCGATCGAGATGGAGGTCCAACCCCCTCACGCGGCGGTCACGGACCTGCATGGCGGTGAAATGCGCGAACCCGGCGAAGGCGAGGGGGGCGAGGTCGGAGGCGGTGGCGGTCCGCCCGTCGATCCAGGCACGGGTGGCGAAGGCGTCTGTCATGGGAAAGCGCTCTCGACTGGTTTTCATCGACGAGCCGCAGCCTTAATCCGTGACAGCACTGTCAGGGTCAACGGCCAATGCGGATCGGGACGCTATCGAAGCGCACGGGCGTGAGCGTGCGCATGCTGCGCTATTACGAAGGGGAGGGGCTGCTCACGCCGGAGCGCACCGGCGCCGGGTATCGCGATTACACGCCGCTGGACGAGGACATTGTCCGGCGGATCAGGACACTCGGCGCGGCCGGGATGACGTTGCCGGTCATCCGCGAGTTCCTGCCCTGTGCGCTCGCCGGGCGCGGCGCATTCGAACCCTGCGACGAGCTTCGGCAGACGTTGCGCCGGCACATCGCGCAGGTGGACGAGCGCATCACCGAACTGGCGAAGAGCCGCAGCCTGCTGGAATCGATCCTGGCCACGATGTAGTCCCGCCGGGCCATTGCCGCATCGCCGAGGCCGACCCGCGCCCCGGCACGCGCTGCGTCAGGACGACCGCCGCGACGGGGTCAGCCGGAACCCCGGCGCCGGGCGCTCCAGCAGCACCTCGCGGCGGAAACGCACGAGGCGGGCCGGCCGCCCTGCGGCGCCGCTCGTGACTTCGTCGGTCTCCTCCACCAGCCCCTGCTGGGCCACGAGCCGACGAAAGTTCTGCTTGTGGAGATTGGCACCGGACAGGGCCTCCACGGTGCGCTGCAGCTGGAACAGGGTGAAGGTCGGCGGCATCAGCTCGAACACCACGGGGCGATACTTGATCTTGCCGCGCAGCCGCCCGATCGCCGTGGCGAGCACGCGGCGATGATCGAAGGTCATGGGGCGCCCCGTCGTGGCGATATCCGTGGCGTGTGCCTCGCCGGCCTGCCCCTGCGCTTCGGGAATCAGCCCGGCCTCGAACAGGAGTTCGTAGCGTTCGAGCACGCGCTCCTCGTTCCAGGCTCCGCCGCCGATGCCGAAGGTGAGCCCGAGCCTGTCCTCGCGCCGGCGCCTGATCTTGGCATCCACCGCCCCGGCGGCCCAGGCCAGGAGCTTGGCCTCGATGCCGTCCAGGGTCTCGGGCCGGCCGGCGCGCCAATCCTCCCAGGGCAGGAACGCATACCAATTGTGCCACGACGCGTCGGGGAGGGAGGCCGAGCGCATCTCCCGCACGAGGGCGAGGTAGGCCACGGACAGGGAGTGGAGGCCGGCCGAATCGTCGCCCTGCCGGTCGCGGTCGCCGAAGGTGTAGAGTTGCTCCACATAGCCGAGGCGCTGCTGCGTCTGGCGTTCCACCCAGGCGCGCAGGCCGCGCTCCAGCGTGGGGTGCTCCGGCACGAGGGGGCCTGCCGGCAACCCGGTCTCACGGCCCGTGGCCTGGCCCGGAACCCGCACCGTGAGGGCGCGTGGCTCACCGTCCGTCGCCGCGACGATGACGGCGACGAGCCCGACCGCCGACGGATTGGGAAGCGCGCCGGTCGCCTCCACCGCAAACCCGTCCTGCGCCCTCGTCACCTGTCCCGCCCCCCGGTCCGTGAATGGGTCTCATGGCAGATTGTGTGCCGGAATCAACGCGCGACAGGGTGCGCGCATCGCTTCACGCCTTGGCGGGCACCGGCCGGGCCGGGTTGCCGACCACCGTCGCGCCGGGCGTCACGTCGCGGGTGACGACGGCGCCGGCCCCGATGATCGCATGGTCGCCCACCGTGACGCCGGGCAGGATCAGCGCGCCGCCGCCGATCCAGACGTTGCGGCCGATCGCGATGGGGCGGGCGAATTCCAGCCCGGCCTCGCGCGCCTCCGCCTCGCGGGGATGGTCCGCCGTGAGGATCTGGACACCCGGCCCGATCTGCGTCCGGTCGCCGATCGTCACCGTGGTGCAATCGAGGATGACGCAGTTGAAGTTCAGGAAGACGTGAGCGCCGATGCTGATGTTGAAGCCGTAATCGCAATGGAACGGCGGCCGGATCACCGCCCCGTCGCCGACCCCCGCGAAAATCTCGCGCAGCAGAACCCTGCGCTCGTCGGCGGGACGCCCGAGCATGGCGTTGTAGCGCGCGAGCCAGACCTGGCAGGCGCGCAGGTCGGCACCGAGTTCCGCGTCGTCGGGGTGATAGAGTTCCCCCGCGATCATCTTCTGCTTCGGCGTGCGCCCGGCTTCGGTGGTCATGCCAGTCTCCGTGCTTCGTGGATGCGGGGAGTAGGCCGATGGGCCGGGGCCGGCAAGCGAGGTCCAGTTGGATCGGTCCTGTGTGGCACGGTCGCCGGAGGCGTCGACACGGTTCGGGAACAGCTTACCGTAGGGCGGCGAGGAGATGCCGAGTACGGTCGCCTCAAGGTCTACCTCGTCGCCGAGAGCGTAGCGGAACACCGCAACCCCGGCGCAATCGATCACGACTCCTTCGGGGCTCGTGGCCGACAGCGCGTTCCAAATGAGAACTTCGTCGCCCTCTGCCTCGTCCGGCGGAACGGTCCGCACGAAAGCGTCGAAGCCGGCGGCGGGGAAGAAGCGGCCGAACGCGACTCCCATCGGCGGATCGCCGCTTTCCAGTTCGGAATGACCGATGACCTCTCCGTGCGCGACGATGCCGTACATGGCCTTCACTCGCATCCGTTTTCGCTCGCAGGTGCCTGCGGCGCCTCGCCCGTGTCGGTCCGCAGGATGAACTCGGCCCGCTCCCGCACCGAGGGCGAGCGGTCCCCGAGGAGCCGCGTGGCGTAGGTACGGGCCTCTGGACGCCCCTTCAGGCGATACATGGCACCCTCGAGGGCCACACGCCGCACGGCGGCGGAGCGATCGGCGATGCCCTGGGCGATCACGGCGTCGAGTCCGGGCTCCACCGTCAGGGGCCGCGCGTCGTAGACGAACACGAGACGGCGCCGGCCTATCGACTTGTCCACCCATTGCCAGTCGCGGCCCACCGGCCAGGAGGCCTTGCCCTCGACCAGCAGCGAGAGCGCCGCCGCGCGTGCGGCAGGCTGCACCGCCTCGGCGGCCACCCTCAGGAGGTACGGGTCGAGCGCGGGTGTTCGCGAGACGGCGCGCAGCACCCGCGCGACCGGTCCCGTCATCTGCCCGATCAACAGGTCCGCCAGACGCGCAGTGACGTCCGGGCGGCCGAAGGCCTCGTCGAGGACCGCGCGCTCGCCGCTCCACCGGGACCAGCCGAGCCGTTGAAGGTGGAGGGCGGCCGCGCAGCGCGCCACCACCTCGGGGGGCGTGCGCGGAAAGCAGCGCCGTGCGCAGGCCATGGCGGCCGTGCGCACCGGCGCGGACCAGTCGTTCAGCCGCCACGCCACCGCCGCGAACAGGAACGGCGAGGGCAGGCCGTCGGAGAGGCGCGCCAGGGCGGACTCGCGCATGCGTCCGTCCCGGTGGAACAGAAACAGGAGGGCGAGGTCCGGTGACCGGGCGAGCAGTTCCGAATCGGTGCGCGGCTTGCCGAACCACCGCCGGCGGGACGGGAGCGGCTCCCGGTGGAGCCCCGCCGCGTAGGCGATAGCCCCGTCGGCGGTGGTGATCCGCTCGGGTGGCACCTCGCCCAGGAGGTCGACGATCCGATCCAGGTCCGGGCCGGCCACCCCATGGTCCGCGCGTCGCTCCAGCCCCCTCGCCAGAGCGGCCTGGAGTTCGGGACTGAGCGGCGACGGCATCGGCCTCATGGGGATCACGCTCTCTCCGCCCGTCGATCTCGAGGGCCGGTACCGTGCCTTGTATAATCTCCACCGAAGCCCTGAAAAGGAATCCGGGATCGTCATGCCGCGTCGGGGCATCCGTCCGCGCGGGACGGAGGGCGGCCGACAGGACCAATTGCGGCCTTCCCCCGATTCGGACGTTCGAAGCGGGTACCAAACGCCGGAGGTTTGCCACTAGGATGCCGCCGCTGCGGCTTACCGGAGGAACGATGTGATCGGACGCGACACCGCCTTGGGCTCGACCGTGCCGGTCGACGTGAGGCTCTACGGCATTCTGGACGTGGGCGTCTGCGGCGATGACGGCGCCGATCTCGCCGAGATGGCGGCCGAGGCCGTCGCGGGCGGGTGCACCCTTCTTCAATACCGCGAAAAATCCATCGAGAACGCCCGCGAGGCCCTGGCGCGCATCCGCGCCATCCGCGCAGCCATCACGGGCACCGGCGTGCCGCTCCTCGTCAACGACCGCTGCGATCTCGCTCTGGCGGCCGAGGCCGAGGGCGTGCATCTCGGCCAGTCGGACCTGCACCCGGCGGAGGCGCGGCGCATTCTCGGCTCAAGCGCCATCATCGGCCTGACCCTGAAATCGGCGGCCCAGGCGGACGAACTCTATCGCCTGCCCGTGGATTACGCCTGCATCGGCGGCGTCTTCGCCACCACCAGCAAGGACAATCCCGATCCGCCCGTGGGGCTCGACGGGTTCACGCGCATCGCCTTCCGGGCGCGCCTCGCCCGGGGCACCGGCTTTCCCGTGGGGGCCATCGCGGGCATCGACGGCAGCAACGCCGCGTCCATCATCGCAGCGGGCGCCGACGGCATCGCCCTGATCTCCGCGCTGTTTTCCACCGAGGAGGTGGAGGCCCGCGCGAGGGACCTGCGCTTCCGGGTGGATTCGGCCCTCGCGGCGAGGGGCGCGGGCCGTTCGGCCCCGGCCTGAGCGGGTCGCCGGTGAAATTCTCTAAGTCCCTGTTCTAAAATCATTTTCAATCGGGCCGGATTCCCTCGTTCCGGTCGATGGTCTAAGCAGGTTCGCATTGGCAAGCCAACGCTTTACCTCGCTTAGGCCTTTGAAGTGTCGCAGGTTCGAGGACGCAAAACCGGTGACCACTTTTGCTAAACCTGCTTAGGGTTGCTGCAACGCAAGGGACGAGACACGCCATGACACCCATCGCCGTCACCATAGCGGGCTCCGATTCCAGCGGCGGCGCCGGTATCCAGGCCGATATCAAGACCTTCGCGGCGCTCAAGGTCTACGGCGCCAGCATCATCACCGCGCTCACGGCGCAGAACACCCTGGGCGTCCAGGCCATCCACGACGTGCCGGCCGATTTCATCGCGGCCCAGATCGACAGCGTGTTCTCCGATCTCGACGTCAAGGCGGTGAAGATCGGCATGCTGTCGAAGCCCGCGGTGATCGAGGCCGTGGCCGCCGGGCTCGGCCGTCATGCCTCCCGCATCCCCATCGTCCTCGACCCGGTCATGGTGGCCACGAGCGGAGACCGCCTCATCTCCGACGAGGCGGTGGAGGCCATGCGCCGCCACCTCCTGCCCCTGGCCGATCTGGTGACGCCGAACCTCCCCGAGGCCGCCACCCTGATCGAGTCTCCCGTGGCCAAGAGCGAGAACGAGGCGGTGGTGCAGGGGCGCAAGCTCCTGGCCCTGGGCGCCCGCGCCGTCCTCATCAAGGGCGGCCATGCGGAGGGCACCGAGAGCGTCGATCACCTCATGAGCGCCGACGGGACGCTGCGGCGCTTCGCGTCGGCGCGCGTCGACACCCGCAACACGCACGGCACCGGCTGCACCCTGTCCTCGGCCGTGGCGGCGGGCCTCGCCCGCGGCCTGCCCCTGACGGAGGCCGTCGCCCAGGCCAAACGCTACGTCACCGCCGCCATCGCCGCATCCGGCTCCGTGAACGTGGGACGAGGACACGGACCGGTCCATCATTTCCACGCCCTTTGGCACTGAGACGACGGAGAAGTTGGCCTCCTTCGCCTTGCATCGGATGCCTGATTGCGTTTGAAGTACCGCACGATCGTTCGATGTACGGAACGGCGCGATAGGTTCTGGGACAATGCAAGATCAGGCGACGACGCCCGAGCGGGGGCGGCAGCGGGACATCCTGAACGGGGCACAGGTTCTCTCGGGCCAGCTCGGCAAGACCATCCAGAGGCTGCGCAAGGCCTACAATCTCTCGCTCTCCGAACTCGCCGAGCAGTCCGGTGTCGCGAAATCGATCATCAGCCAGATCGAGCGCAACGAGACCAACCCGACCCTGGCGACGATCTGGCGCCTGAGCCAGGCCCTCGACGTCTCGATCGAGCGCGTGCTGGCCACCAGCGACGAAGAGCCCTTCATCGAGAAGACCTCCCGCGCCGACACGCCGATCCTGCTCTCCGACGACGGCAAGATACGCCTTGCCATCGTCGGCTGGATCAAGACGGTGGAATGGCTGCAATGGTACGAGGTCACGGCCGATCCCGGCGGCGTGCTCGATTCCGATCCGCACCAGCGCGGCTCGGTGGAATCCCTCACCGTCACCGAGGGCGCCCTCGAAGTCGAGGTGGCCGGCACGTTCCAGCGCGCGCGGGTGGGCGAGACGCTGCGCTACCGCTGCGACAGGCCGCACACCGTGCGCTGCGTCGGCACCGAGCCGGCCAAGGCGATCATGGTGGTGATCATGAAGGCCGCCGTGATGGAGTAGGCTAAATAATCCGACTGATATTGGATGCCTGAGAGGATACCAAAACTGAGATTATCCAATCTATGACTGATCACGGAAACGTGATCGCAATTGGGTAGTAGTCTAAGTCGAGTCGTATTGACGAAATTGCCGATTGAATATTCAACAATGGTAGTTCAGCTGCCAATCGATGGATCGTGCCATGCCTGTTCGCAAATGGGGCGGGGAGACGCTGGTCAATACCAGGACTGCGGGTGACCAGACATCGGCGGTCGTCACGGTCTTGAACAACGGAAACGTCGTGGCCGTCTGGCAAGATGGCAGCGGTTCCACTGCGGTTCTACGCGGACAGACGTTCGACACGACGGGAGCGCGGATCGGCCGCGAGTTCCTGGTCGACGAGACGACGATCGGCGACACGCTGCCGAGCATCGCGCCGCTGGAGAATGGCGGCTTCATCGTCACCTACCAGCACTACGCCTCGCCCGAGAACCAGGATCTCTACGCTTCTGTCTTCGATGCGGCCGGTAAGTATCAGAGCCGGATCGTCTCGACGTCCTTTGCCAATCAATATCAGCCCGATGTCGCCCAATTGAGAAACGGCTCGGAATCGATCCTGGTCTGGCAGGATCTCGAATCGACGAACGGGGACATCCGCGCCGCGACCTACAACGCGGACGGAACGCTCAAGCCCTCCTTCATCGTCAACAGCGTGGTCGACGGGGTGCAATCGCACCCCGCCATCTCGGCCGGGCCACTGAGCATCCTTCCCGTGGCCGTCTGGCAGAGCGGAAACAGCATCAAGGGTTCGCTGCTTGGACCCGACGGAACCTACGGGTCCGAATTCCAGGTCAACATCCCGACCGGCGACATCCCGATGGAGCCCGATGTCGCGTATATCGGTGCCGGTCGGTTCGTGGTGACGTGGACGTCGTTCAACCAGGGCAGCGGCGGCGGTATCCATGCGCGGCTCTACGGGGTCTATGGCGGCATCGCGCAGCCGATCGCCAGCGAGATCTTCGTGAACTCGACCACCTTTGGCGGCGATCCTACCCTCACGCCGCTGCATAACGGTGGCTTCGTCGTATCCTGGTCGGAAACAAACTACTTCGGCGGCAGCGGACCCGACACATCCGGCTCGTCGATCCATCTCCAGGCGTTCGACGGGTCCGGCGCGAAGATGGGCGGCGAGGCCATCGTCAACACGACGACGTCGAACTCGCAGTTCGACCCCTCCGTCACCGCGCTTCGTGACGGTCGCGTCATGGTGACCTGGACAGATTACAGCGGGGCCGGAGGCGATGCGTCGGGCTCCTCCATCAAGATGCAGATCATCGATCCGCGCGACGGCCTCGTGTACGGCGCCGGCGGCGACGACCTCCTCTACGGGCACGATTTCGTCAATGACGAAATCAATGGCGGCGACGGGGCCGACAGGCTTTACGGCCTCAACGGTGCGGATGCCCTGTATGGCGGAGAAGGCGACGACCTCCTCGATGGAGGAGCAGGCGCGGATACGATGGTCGGCGGTAGCGGGAACGACCGCTACTACGTGGATTCGCGGGACGACCGTATCGTCGAGTTGAAGGAAACGGGAAAGGACGTCGTCGTCTCTTCCGTGAGTTATTCGCTGGCGGGAACCTACGCGGAAACGATCCTTCTGACAGGCACGGGCGCGATCTCGGCCACAGGCAACGAATCGTCCAACAAGATCGTCGGCAATGCTGCGGCCAACACGCTCTCGGGCGGGGCGGGCACCGATACGATCGAGGGCGGTCTCGGCAAAGACTCGCTCTTTGGGGGCATGGGCAACGACAGCTTCGTGTTCGACACCAAGCTCGGCGCCACGAATGTCGACACGATCAACGATTTCGCCAATGCTCCGGGCAACAACGATACGATCAAGCTCGACAATGCGATCTTCACGGCCCTGGTGAAGACCGGTGTTCTCTCCGCTGGACTGTTCGCGGCGAATACCACGGGGACGGCCACGCAGAGCGACGACCGGATCGTCTACGAAACCGATACGGGCCGGCTTCTCTACGATCCCGACGGGGTCAACGGCGCTGCGGCCGTCCTGTTCGCCGTCGTGAAGGACCATCCGGCCCTGACCGCTCAGGACTTCCTGATCGTATGAGGTTTACCGATCGCCCGACCGGGCTCAATGCCCGGAATTCACCCAGCGGACCATGTCGGCGAGCACGATGCTGAGCGCAGCGTCGAGACCGACCGCGGCGCTGCCCGCCTCGATCTTGGCCACGGGCACCCGCGCGGTGAAGATGCGGGCGGCGACCACCTTGCCGGTGCCGTCGGCGATGAGCTTGGCCGAGACGTCCACCACCGCTTCGCCCGAATTCGAGGCGATGTCGAAGGCGCGGATCTCGCTGATCAGCGCGTAATCGGCGACGATCTTGTCGCCCGGACGGCTCACGGATTTCAGGCGCCCGGAATTCTCGAGGCTCTGGATCAGCCGCGTCTGGACGAGGCGCGGCAGGCGGTCGGCCCATTGGCCGCCGCCGAGGAACGACAGGGCGCCGCCGGCCTGACGCACGATGATGCGATCCTGCTCGAAGGGCTGGAGGCCCACCGGCTCGGCCACCGAGATCGACCGTGCCGCCACGCTCGGCCGGCCGGAACTCGGCAGGGCGGCGAGGTCGAAGGTCATGGGCGCGCCGCCGCCGCAACCGCCGAGCAGGGCGGAGAGGCAGGCGAGCGCCAGGGCATGCGAGCGAAACGTCATCCGAAGAGCCTGGAAACCTGTGCAGCGCGGACGAGCGCGCAACCATAAACTACGCCATAGCGGTTTCCGTGCCGTGACGCCGGACACATGCGGCTAGGCTTTGCCGGGTTCAGCGGCCACCGTTGTATTCCGGCAACGATGGCTTGCCGCCGAAGATGACCTGGGACGGGTCGCGCTCCAGGCTCTTCACCGTCCGGTTGAGGGTGTTGAGGGTGCGCTGGCCGTCCGACGACAGGGCTTCGACTTCGCGCCGTCCGGTCCCGCTGAGCTTGCTGAAGCTCGACGCGATGGTGGAGGTGCGCTTGTCGAGGTTCTCGGAGAGGGTGCGGAAGGCCTTGCCGGCGTCGCGCACGGAGATCGCCGCGTCGCGCACTTCGGCGAAGGTGCTGCTGCCGGTCTGGCCCGAGGCGGAGCCGAGGAAGCTCTCGGCCCCCTTCAGCACGTTGTCCACCCGGTCGGCCGAGGCGTTGAGCTTGGCCGCCAGCGAGCGCGCATCCTTGACCGCGCCCTCGATGTCCGGGCTGGCCGTGCTGAGCGCCGCCGAGAAGCGCTCGGCATTGTCGATGACGCGGTTGAGCTTCTGCCCGTCGATGGCCTTCACCAGCGAACTCACGGCGGGGCCCGCATCGCTGAGGGTCTTGGAGAACGATTCCACATTGGCGAGGGTGCGGGTGATGGCGCCTTCGTTGCCGGCCACCAGCTTGTCGAGGCGCTGGAGCATGTCGTCGGCGCGCTGTGCGATCTGCTTGGCCGCCGTCATCATGTCCTGGATGTCGGAACTGTCGGCGAAGATGGTGGGTGTCTGATCGCCCGAGCCCGGCGTCAGCGCCGGGGCATCCGCGTTGCCGCCCGAGAGCGAGATCGTCGACACGCCAGTGAGCATCGCCGAATCGAGGCGGGCGCGGGTGTCGGCGCGCAGGGGCGTGGTGCGGTCCACCTCCACCATGGCGACGACGCGGCGCGGGTCCTGCGGGAGAAGGCGCACGTCCATCACCTCGCCGACCTTGATGCCGTTGAAGGCCACGGTCGAGCCCTTGGCGAGGCCGCCGACGCTGCCGGAGAAGACGATGCGCACGCCCTGCCGTTCCTGGCTGCGCGATCCGCCCTGAAGCCAGAACACGAAGCCGAAGGCAGCCACGACGACCGCGAGAGTGAAGGCGCCCACGAGGGCGTAGTTCGCACGGGTCTCCATTGGATCAGCGATACCTCGGCGTGGCGGGGCGAGTGCGGTGCGGGGACGCACGCGGTGCGCGAGCCCCGATCGATCGCTGGGCGATGTGGCGCACGGCTCCGCCCGGGCGCCGCGCGGATGGGATGGAAGGCATTCCGGCCGATCGGTTCAAAGGTCTTTCCGAAGGCTCGGATGTATCGGCGGGGAGCACGACGAGGCTCCCCTTCCATGAGGGGGGACCCGCGATGCCCTCGAATCGTGTCCGGACCCGGATCAGCATGACACAGGCTTCGGTCCGACCGACCGGCGCCCGCATCGTCACGACGGCGTCAGGCGGCTGCATGCCGGCCTCCCTGCGGGACGATGGCCCGCGCGCGCTTGCCGTGGAAGTAGGAGCGCAGCCAGGGGTGGTCGCTCGCCAGCATGGCCTCGATGGGACCCTGCGCGATGATCTGCCCGTCGCCGAGCGCCGCGATGCGGTCGCAGGCGGTGTAGAGGCTGTCGAGGTCGTGGGTCACCATGAAGACGGTGAGGCCCAGCGTCTGCTTCAACGTGGCGACGAGTTCGTCGAACTCGCCCGCGCCGATGGGGTCGAGCCCCGAGGTCGGCTCGTCGAGGAACAGGATTTCCGGGTCGAGGGCGAGGGAGCGGGCCAGGGCCGCGCGCTTGATCATGCCGCCGGAGAGTTCCGAGGGGAGCTTGTCGGCGGCATCGGGCTTCAGGCCCACCATCTCGATCTTGAGGCGGGCGAACTCGTCGAGCAGGCGCTCGGACAGGTTCAGGTGCTCGCGCATGGGCATCTGGATGTTCTGCTTGACCGTGAGCGCCGAGAACAGCGCACCCTGCTGGAACAGCACGCCCCAGCGCTGCTCGATCTGCCGACGGCGGGTCATCGTCATCCCGTCGACGTCCTCGCCGAACACCTCGATCGTGCCCGAGCGCTTCGGCACGAGGCCGAGGATGGTCCGTGTGAGGACCGACTTGCCCTGTCCGGACGGACCGACGAAGCCGAGGATCTCGCCGCGATAGATGTCGAGGTTGAGTCCCTTCATCACGATCTTGTCGCCGAAGCCGACCACGAGATCGCGGACGCCGATGATGACGTCGCGGGCCGGGGCGCTGTCGAACCGCGCAGGGGGGGAGGACATGTGATTCACGGGCGTCAGAAATCGATGGCCGCGAAGAACACGGCGAAAAGTCCATCCAGTACGATGACCATGAAGATAGACTTCACGACTGAGGCCGTGACGTGACGCCCGAGCGATTCCGCCGATCCTTCGACCGCGAAACCTTCGATCGTGGCGATGATGCCGATGATCAGCGCCATGAACGGCGCCTTGATCAGGCCGACCGCCACGTGGTGGAACGAGACCGCCGCCTGGAGCCGGGCCAGGAACGCGTCGATGGTCATGCCGCCATAGAGCGAGGCGGTGAGGCCGCCCCCCGCCAGGGCCGCCAGCGAGGCGAGGAAGGCGAGGATCGGCAGGCCGATCACCAGCGCGAGGATGCGCGGGACGATGAGGATCTCGATGGGATCGAGGCCCATCACCCGCAGGGCGTCGACTTCCTCGCGCATGCGCATGGAGCCGATCTCGGCGGTGAAGGCCGAGCCCGAGCGCCCCGCCACCATGATCGAGGTGAGGAGCACGCCGAGTTCGCGCAGGATGAGCAGGCCGATCAGGTTGACGACGAAGCTCTGCGCCCCGAAGCGCTGCAGCTGGAAGATGCCCTGCTGCGCCACGATGCCGCCCACCAGGAACGAGATCAGCATGATGATCGGCACGCCCCGGAAGGCGACCTGTTCGAGCTGGTTGACCAGGGCCGTGCCGCGGAACGTGCTCGGCCGCGAGGCGACGCGGATACAGGCCGTCACCACCTCGCCGAGGAAGGCGAGGCCGCTCACCATGTCCGATTTCGCGCCGACGACCCGGACCCCGAGATCGTGCAGGAAACCGACGAGGCGTCCGCGCTTCGGCTTGCCGGCATAGCCGTCGTCCGGCAGCTTCATCTCGCCGAGCAGGATGCGGTGCTCGGCCGAGGCGCCCGCATAGGCGAGAGTCCCGCCGGATGCCTCGATCTCGCCGCGGGTCCGCTCCAGGACCCAGGCGCCGAGCGTATCGAGGCGGGCGACGTTGGAGAGATCGACGAGGATGGAAGCGCCGTTGGTGCGTGCCGCGATCTGTGCTGCGGCCTTCTCCACGGACGAGCCCTGATCCGCCGTCCAGCGGCCGCTCAGGACCACGCGTCCGCCCTCACCGAGAATCGCGGCTTCGGCGGCGTCAGGGTTCGGCTTGGCAGCAGCGTGGCGCACGAAGCGCGACTCCCGGTTCATGCTTGAGAAAAAGCAGATCAAGGTTACGGAATGGTCAAGGTCCGCCACCGACGGCGGAGTGCTGACCTACAAACGAGGCCGTGTGAAGGGCTCACCGGCCGCCATGCGCGCGGAAAGTGACACGAGGCACAGGCCGGACAGGGCGAGCGGCGCCATCAGCGCGAAGGCGAGGCTCCCCCCGCCGGCCTCGTAGGCGACACCGCAGAGGATGGTCGCGCTCGCCGAGGCGCAGGCATTGACGGCGCTCGACAGGCCCTGGGCGCGTCCCCGCGCCCCATCGGGCGCGAAGGCCGAGATCGCCGTCATCGCCCCGAGCTGCGTCGCGCCGAAGCTGAACGCGTGCAGGGTCTGCAGGAGCAGGGCCGGGACGAGGTCGCCTCCCACCTGGGAGAGGC
Source organism: Methylobacterium sp. WL19 (assembly GCF_008040005.1). NCBI lineage: Bacteria > Pseudomonadati > Pseudomonadota > Alphaproteobacteria > Hyphomicrobiales > Methylobacteriaceae > Methylobacterium > Methylobacterium sp. WL19. The sequence continues at coordinate 3,220 of NZ_VRVC01000088.1, read as the reverse complement.
CGACCACGCGGATCAGGGACGCCACGGCGCCGAGCCCGATGAGGCGGAAGGGCGTGCGCCAATGGGCGGGCCAGCGCCCCACGGTGGCGAAGAACACGATCTCGGCGGCGACACCCGTCGCCCAGAGGACGCCGATCCACGAGGCCGAGATGCCGCTGGCCTGCCAGTGGATGCTGCCGAAGGCGTAGGTCGCCGCGTGGCTCGCCTGGATCGTCGCCTGCGCGCCGATGCAGAGCCAGAGCACGCGGGGCAGCTTCGGGCGTGTACCCGGCGCGATGCGCGGCTGCGCCGCATGAGCGTCCACCGGGCTGGCGAAGATGGTGATGGCGGCGACCAGGGCGAGGCCGGTGAGGAGGACCGGCACGGCCAGACGCTCGCCCATGGCGCCGAGGGCCGCGCCTCCGAGCAGGCTGGCGATGAGAAAGCCGATGGACCCGGCCATGCGGATGCGGGCGTAGTCGAGCCGCTTGCTGTGCCGCACGGCGGCGAGGGTGAGGTAGTCGATGGTCGGCACCAGCGGCGCTCCGGCCGCCGCGTTCACGGCGACGAGCACAGCGAGGATGGGCCAGCCGATGGCGGCACCGGCGGGCATCAGCGCGTAGGTCGCGGCCACCGCCACGCTGCCGACCAGCAGGAGACGGCGCGCGGCCACGCCCCTGTCGATCAGCCCCACCAGGGGCGCCGTGGCGATGATCTTCATGGCGATGGGCAGCGCCAGCAGGGCGCCGATGATCCGCGCATCGAGGCCGAGCGCTTTCAGCCAGACCGGCATGAACGGCATGGCGATGCCGATCTCGACGAAGACGACGGCATAGAGCAGCGACAGGCGCGTCGCGTTCGGCTCCGTCGGAGAGGTTTGGGACACCGGATGGACCGCTCGATCGAGGGGCGAAGCGGCCTGAAGGCGAAGCGCTGCCGGCCGCTGATGACGATTCGACCCGTAAAGGCGGCGTTAAAACCATCGTGTCAATCTACCGGTGCTGGTACCCGCGACTTCGCGCAATGGCGCGAGGCACCATCGAGGACACGAGTTCTATGTCTGTCATGCGTTCGCTCACCTCGGTCGATGAGTCGGAATACGACCGGATCGAAGCGGCGATGAGCGAGAGCGAACGCGGCCGCTGGTTCCTCGCCGAATATACGAGGCGCAACCGCAGCGCCGATACGGACATGCTGCTCGGCGCCATCGCGCGCCTGGAAAGCGCGGTGACGGCGGACCGCCCCTCCGACCGGGAGACCGAGCGGGTCGGACGCATGCGCGGCGACCTGATGGACATGGCCCATGCCATCGCCCGCACCAAGGCCGAGATCGCGGCGATCAGCACCGTGGATCAGGACCATAGCCGCCTGGGCATCGCCTCCGTCGCCCTCGACGCCATCGTCCGGGCCACCGAACGCGCGACCTCCGATATCCTCGGCGCAGCGGAAGAGGTCCAGGAGACCGCCTGGACCATGCGCGAATCGGGTGCGGACGCCGAGATCTGCGATGTGCTCGACCGCCGGGCCACGGAAATCTACACGGCCTGCTCGTTCCAGGATCTGACGGCGCAGCGGACCGCGCGCATCATCCATACCCTGCGCTATCTGGAAGAACGCCTCGCGGCGATGATCGCGATCTGGGGCGGCGAGGTCGAGCCGATCCCGCCGGCACCGGGCTCCACCGCGTCGGATGTCGCCCAGGATCTCGACCAGAGCGACGTGGACCGGTTCATCGGCATGGATTCCCTGCGGTCGGAGGCCCAGGCGGCGTCCGAGGTGAAGCCCGAGGCGGCGATGCCGTTCACCGTTCCTGTGGAAACCGTGGACGACGAGCCGCAATCCGCGGAGCTCCCCTCGCTCGAGGTGATGGCCGAGGCCGCCGAAGAGGACGCGTTCACCGAGGCGGATCCCGAAGAATCCGCTCACGAAGAGTCCGTTCTGGACGAGTCCGTTCTCGAGATTCCCACCCCCGAGGAATCCGCCCCCGAGGAAACGGACGCCACCGATCTGAACGAGGTCGGCTTCGAGGACGTCGAATCCGACGAGGCGAAGCCGGCGCCGGAGAAGACCGACATCGCCACGGCCTTCGCCGATATCGACGGGCTGAGCGAGAAAGAGAAACTCGCCCTGTTCTCCTGAGGGAGACGAAAGTCACGCGCGCATTCTCGCCGGCGCTGATAAGAGGGCCGTCATGGCCCTTCACCTTCTGAAGCTCTGCGTCGGACCCGCGACGATCGAGGACCTCGAACAGCGCATCGCCCATTACCGGGACGAGGCGGTGCTGGCCGGGCGCGAACCGTCGACGACCCATGTCACCCGGATGGTCCCGAAGCGGGCCTCCGCCATCGCCGGGCAGGGCTCGATCTACTGGGTCATCAAGGGCACCCTGTGCTGCCGCCAGGCCATCACGGCGATCGAGCCGTTCACGGATAGCGACGGGATCGGTCGCTGCCGCCTCGTCCTCGATCCCGTCGTGGTGCCGGTCAATCCGCGCCCCTGCCGGCCCTTCCAGGGCTGGCGCTACCTCACGGCGCGGTCGGCACCGGCCGATCTCGCCATGGGCCGTTCCGACGACCTCGCCGACATGCCGGAATCCTTGCGCCGCGAGCTTTCCGTCCTCGGCCTGATCTGACCCGACTCGGCTATGGCCTGGCGACGGAGCGGCGATGCCGCCCCGTCGCCGAGGATGTCAGGCCCCTTCGAAGCGGCCGCTCGCATGGGCGAGCATCGTGTAGACCTTGCCCGTCTCGGAGGTGAGGTAGGCATCGGCGCGGCGCGAGTCGCGGTCGTTCTTCGAGACCTCGCCGAGCAGCCGCTCGAACTCGCCGACATAGCGGTCCACCGTCCGGCGGAACTCGGCATCGGCCGCGTAGCGCCTCCGGATCTCCTCGAAGGTCTGCCGGCCCTGGGCCGTGTAGAGGCGGCGGTCGAACAGGTTCGGCTCACCGCGGCGGTAGCGCTCCCACAATTCCACCGCCGTCTGATGCTCGATCATCTTGGCGATGTCGGTGGAGAGCGTCTCCAGGGCGGTGCGGCTCCGCTCGACGGCGGCCTTGTTCGGCTCGGCACCGGCCGCTCCCTTGGCCGGCTCCGCCTTCGCGGCTCCGGATTTGGCGGCTTTGGGCTGACCGGCGGGCGCGGGGGAGGCGTTCGCCGGATCGGACCCGTCCGTGTCGTCGTCGAGGGAGGCGCGGGTCAGGAGATCCGAGAGCCAGCCGCGATTGTCGCGTCCGTCGCGGGC
>NZ_VRVC01000087.1:0-22700 GCF_008040005.1 Methylobacterium sp. WL19 | reverse complement strand
TGACCGGTGTCTGCGAACTGCCCGAGGGCACCGAGATGGTGATGCCCGGTGACAGCGTCACCATGGACGTCACCCTCATCGTCCCCGTCGCCATGGAAGAGAAGCTCCGCTTCGCCATCCGTGAAGGTGGTCGCACCGTCGGCGCAGGCGTCGTCGCAGCCATCAACGATTAAGTTCGGTACGCTCAGTCTGCTGGGATCGACAGAGGGGCGGGTCCTCGCGCCCGCCCCTTCTTAAGTCCCGCCAAGGTTTCAGGTCATGAACGGTCAGAATATCCGCATTCGCCTCAAGGCGTTCGATCATCGCATCCTCGATGCCTCGACCCGCGAGATCGTGTCGACGGCCAAGCGCACCGGCGCGACCATTCGTGGTCCGATCCCGCTTCCGACGCATATCGAGAAGTTCACCGTCAACCGCTCGCCGCACATCGACAAGAAGTCGCGCGAGCAGTTCGAGATGCGCACCCACAAGCGCGTCCTCGATATCGTCGATCCGACGCCGCAGACCGTGGACGCGCTGATGAAGCTCGACCTCGCCGCCGGCGTGGACGTGGAGATCAAGCTCTAAGTCCCGCGGGGATTTAGAGCTTACCGTAGAATCGCGCGAGGGAGACACCTATGCGCTCAGGCGTCATTGCACAGAAGGTCGGCATGACCCGCATCTTTACGGATGCTGGCGAACATGTCCCCGTGACAGTGCTTAAAATCGATCAATGCCAGGTGGTCGCCCACCGTACCGTCGAGAAGAACGGCTACGTCGCCCTTCAGGTCGGCGTCGGCAAGGCCAAGGTGAAGAACGTGTCGGCTGCCGAGCGCGGCCGGTTCGCGGTCGCCAAGGTCGAGCCCAAGCAGAAGCTCGCCGAGTTCCGCGTGTCCGAGGACGCGCTGATCCCGGTCGGTGCCGAAATCACCGCCGACCACTTCATCCCCGGCCAGTTCGTCGACGTGACGGGCACGACCACGGGTAAGGGCTTCGCCGGCGGTATGAAGCGCTGGAACTTCGGCGGTCTGCGCGCCACCCACGGCGTGTCCATCTCGCACCGTTCGATCGGTTCGACCGGTGGCCGCCAGGACCCGGGCAAGACCTTCAAGAACAAGAAGATGCCCGGTCACATGGGCGTCGACCGGGTCACGACCCAGAACCTGCGCGTCGTGCGCACGGATCCCGAGCGTGGCCTCATCCTCGTCGAAGGCGCCGTTCCCGGTGTCGCCGGCGGCTGGATCCAGATCCGCGACGCGGTGAAGCGCAAGCTCCCCGCCGACGTGCCGCAGCCGGGCAAGTTCCGTGAAAACGGTTCTTCCGCTGCTCCCGCCACCGAAGCTCCGGCTCCCGAGGCTCCCGCTTCCGAGGAGAACGCGTGATGAAGCTCGATATCACCACTCTCGACGGCGACGGCGCCGGGTCCATCGACCTGGACGAGACCATCTTCGGTCTCGAGCCCCGCGCCGACCTTCTCCAGCGTATGGTGCGCTGGCAGCTCGCCAAGCGTCAGGCCGGCACCCATGCGGTCAAGAACCGCTCGGACGTCAACCGCACGCGCAAGAAGCTGTACAAGCAGAAGGGCACCGGTAACGCTCGTCACGGCGCAGCCTCCGCTCCGCAGTTCCGCGGCGGTGGACGTGCCTTCGGTCCGGTCGTGCGCAGCCATGCTCACGACCTGCCCAAGAAGGTCCGCGCCCTGGCTCTCCGTCACGCCCTGTCCGCCAAAGTGAAGGCCGAGACCCTCATCATCGTGGACGACGTGACGCTCGCCGACGGCAAGACCCGTAACCTGGTCGAGCGCTTCGAGAAGATGGGCCTGTCCAGCGCGCTGATCATCAGCGGTGCCGAGGTCGACGTGAACTTCGGTCGCGCCGCCCGCAACATCCCGCAGATCGACGTCCTGCCGGTCCAGGGCATCAACGTCTACGACATCCTGCGTCGCGACAAGCTCGTGCTGACGCGCGCAGCGATCGATGCGCTGGAGGCGCGATTCAAATGAGTGCCGATCCGCGCCACTACGACATCATCGTCTCCCCGGTCATCACCGAGAAGGCGACGAACCTCACCGAGCAGAACAAGGTCGTCTTCCGGGTTTCCCCGAAGGCAACCAAGCCGCAGATCAAAGAGGCGGTCGAGAAGCTGTTCGACGTCAAGGTCACGGGCGTGAACACGCTCGTCACCAAGGGCAAGAAGAAGATTTTCCGCGGGCTTCGCGGACAGCGTTCGGACGTGAAGAAAGCGATCGTGACCCTCGCCGAGGGTGAAACGATCGACGTCACGACCGGGCTCTGACACGAAAAGCGTTAGGATCAAGCCGATGGCCTTGAAGACATTCAAACCGGTCACGCCGAGCCTTCGCCAGCTCGTGCTCGTCGACCGCCGTGAGCTCTACAAGGGCAAGCCGGTCAAGAAACTCACCGAGGGCAAGTCGTCGTCCGGCGGCCGCAACAACCTCGGTCGCATCACCGTCCGCTTCCGCGGCGGTGGTCACAAGCGCACCCTGCGCAACGTCGATTTCAAGCGTCGCGAGCAGCTCGGCGTGGCCGCCACCGTGGAGCGGATCGAGTACGATCCCAACCGCACGGCGTTCATCGCGCTGATCACGTTCCCCGACGGCGTGCAGAGCTACATCCTGGCTCCCCAGCGTCTGTCGCCGGGCGACAAGGTGATCGCCGCCGAGCAGGTCGACATCAAGCCGGGCAATGCCGGCCCGGTCGGCAACATGCCGGTGGGCACGATCGTCCACAATGTCGAGCTGAAGATCGGTAAGGGCGGCGCGATCGCCCGCTCCGCCGGGAACTACGCCCAGATCGTCGGGCGCGACCAGGGATACGTCACCCTGCGTCTAAACTCGGGTGAGCAGCGCCTGGTCCACGGCAATTGCTTCGCCAGTGTCGGTGCGGTGTCGAACCCGGACCACATGAACATCTCGCTCGGCAAGGCCGGCCGCAATCGCTGGCTCGGCAAGCGCCCGCACGTTCGCGGCGTTGCCATGAACCCGGTCGATCACCCGCACGGCGGCGGTGAGGGTCGTACCTCGGGCGGCCGTAACCCGGTCACGCCCTGGGGCGTGCCCACCAAGGGGAAGAAGACCCGCTCGAACAAGCGGACCGATGTCTTCATCCTCGCCAGCCGTCACAACCGCAAGAAGTAACCCTCATGGCACGCTCGCTCTGGAAGGGGCCGTTCATCGACGGCTACCTCCTCAAGAAGGCTGAGACCGCTCGCGGATCCAGCCGCAACGAAGTCATCAAGATCTGGAGCCGTCGCTCCACGATCCTGCCGCAGTTCGTCGGGCTCACCTTCGGTGTGCACAACGGACAGAAGCATATCCCGGTCTACGTGTCCGAGGAGATGGTCGGTCATAAGTTCGGCGAGTTCTCGCCGACCCGTACCTTCCACGGCCACGCAGCCGACAAGAAGGCGAAGAGGCGCTGAGATGGGCAAGCAAGCCACCCCCCGCGCGCTCCCCGAGAACGAGGCGAAGGCCGTCGCGCGCATGCTGCGCGTGAGCCCTCAGAAGCTCAATCTCGTTGCGCAACTCATCCGCGGTAAGAAGGTCGAGTCGGCTCTGGCCGACCTGGAATTCTCCCGCAAGCGGATCGCCCGCGAGGTCAAGAAGTGCCTCGAGAGCGCCATCGCCAATGCCGAGAACAACCATGACCTCGATGTCGACGATCTCGTCGTCTCCGAGGCCTTCGTCGGCAAGGCCCTCGTGCTCAAGCGTTTCCACGCTCGTGCCCGTGGCCGCGGCGCCCGCATCCTGAAGCCCTTCGCGAACCTCACCATCGTGGTGCGCGAAGTCCCGACCGCCGAAGCGGCGTGAGGAGGACCTGATGGGCCAGAAAGTCAATCCGATCGGTCTGCGGCTCGGTATCAACCGGACCTGGGACTCCCGCTGGTTCGCCCAGAAGGGTGAATACGCGAAACTCATGCACGAGGACGTCGCCATCCGCGCCGCCCTCATGAAGCAGCTGAAGCAGGCTGCCGTCTCCAAGATCGTCATCGAGCGTCCGCACCGGAAGTGCCGCGTCACCATCCACTCGGGCCGTCCGGGCGTGGTGATCGGCAAGAAGGGCGCGGATATCGAGAAGCTGCGCAAGCTCGTCGGCACCCTGACCAAGGCCGATGTGACGATCAACATCGTCGAGGTGCGCAAGCCCGAGATCGATGCCACCCTGGTGGCCGATTCGATCGCCCAGCAGCTCGAGCGTCGTGTCGCCTTCCGTCGTGCCATGAAGCGCGCCGTGCAGTCGGCCATGCGTCTCGGTGCCGAAGGCATCCGGATCAATTGCTCGGGTCGTCTCGGCGGCGCTGAGATCGCTCGTCAGGAATGGTACCGCGAAGGTCGCGTCCCACTGCATACCCTGCGTGCGGATGTCGATTACGGCGTGGCGACCGCCTTCACGACCTACGGGACGTGCGGAATCAAGGTGTGGGTGTTCAAGGGCGAAATCCTCGAGCACGACCCGATGGCGCAGGACAAGCGCGCTCAGGAAGAAGGCGGCCGTTCGGGCGGACGTCGCGAGCGCGATGGCGAGGGTGGCCGCGAGCGCGGCCGGCGCGAACACGCCTGAGGCGTGATCGCGTACGCCCGTTAGCCATAGAAGGTGTTGAGAGGCTGCCATGTTGCAACCCAAGAAGACCAGGTTCCGTAAGCAGTTCAAGGGTCGCATCCACGGTGCGGCCAAGGGCGGCTTCGACCTCAATTTCGGGACGTTTGGCCTGAAGGCCATCGAGCCCGAGCGCGTCACCGCACGTCAGATCGAGGCGGCCCGCCGCGCGATCACCCGTGAGATGAAGCGCCAGGGCCGTGTCTGGATCCGGATATTCCCGGACGTTCCGGTCACGGCGAAGCCCACCGAAGTCCGCATGGGCTCCGGTAAGGGTGCACCCGAGTTCTGGGCTGCCCGCGTGCATCCCGGACGTATCATGTTCGAAGTCGACGGCGTCGCCGAGGACATCGCCAAAGAGGCCCTGCGCCTCGGTGCGGCGAAGCTCCCGATCCGCACGCGCGTCGTTCAGCGCATCGCTGACTAAGGGGGGGGATCATGAAGTCGTCACAGAGACAGTCGGATCTGGCCGCCCTGTCGCCCGATCAGCTGAACGATGAGCTGCTAAACCTGAAGAAGGAGCAGTTCAACCTGCGCTTCCAGGGCGCCACCGGCCAGCTCGAGAACGTCGCCCGCGTCCGTGAGGTCCGCCGCGATATCGCCCGCGTTCGCACTCTCCAGCGTCAGAAGACGCTGAAGTCCGCGCAGGCCTGAGGAGTACACCATGCCGAAGCGCGTATTGCAGGGCGTCGTCGTCAGCGACAAGGGCGAGAAGACCATCGTCGTAAAGGTGGAGCGTCGCTTCACCCATCCGGTGATGAAGAAGACCGTCCGTCGTTCGAAGAACTATCACGCCCACGACGAGACCAACATTGCCAAGGTCGGCCAGACCGTGTCGATCGAGGAATGCCGTCCTTTCTCGAAGACCAAGACCTGGAAGCTCATCGAAGGTGGCGCAGCCGCCGTGGAAGCACCTTCCGCCGAAGCGTGAGACCGATGCAGTTTTGTTAAAGCGGGCGCAGCTTCTGCGCCCGCTTTTTTGCGTCTCGTGCCTAGCCGGGAAGACCGAGCGATTCGCCGAGGCGCACGACTTCTTGTCGGTCGCCCCATCCGACTGATCGAGCGTCACCGAATCAGACGGCTTCGACCGCGAACACTTGCTCAGATCCGCCAAGCATTCAGTTCCGCTCTCCCACGTTCGTCATCAACGGTGCGAATCAGGATGACTCCCGGCGTCGGATACGACCGGTCGGACCTTTCGATGAAGACCCGTCCTGGATTGTCGTCTGCAGCGCAGCTGCGCGTCTTTGCTCTTGCGCCGCGCTTCCCTCTCTAGTAATAGGCCGTCCTTCGCGACATGCAAAAGGGTGTTCGCACCCTGGACCGCGGTGACCGCGCCGGCGTTGAGAAACGCCGAATGCGCGGTCCTTCTATATGAGCCGGGGACATCAGATCCCCATCAGACGTCGTCCGCCGGACAATACCGTCCGTGTGCGGAAACCCGTCTGAAACAAGGAAAGGTCACTCTCGTGATCCAGATGCAGACGAATCTGGACGTCGCCGACAATTCTGGTGCGCGTCGCGTGATGTGCATCAAGGTTCTCGGCGGGTCGAAGCGCAAGTATGCCGGTGTCGGCGATATCATCGTCGTCTCGGTGAAGGAGGCCATTCCCCGCGGCCGCGTAAAGAAGGGCGACGTCATGAAAGCCGTCGTCGTTCGCACCGCCAAGGAAGTGAAGCGCGCCGACGGATCCGTGATCCGGTTCGACAAGAACGCCGCTGTCCTGATCAACAATCAGAAAGAGCCGATCGGCACCCGTATCTTCGGACCCGTGCCGCGCGAGTTGCGCGCCCGGAACCACATGAAGATCATCTCGCTCGCTCCGGAGGTGCTGTGATGGCTGCCAAAGTCAAGAAGGGCGACAAGGTCGTCATTCTCACCGGACGCGACAAGGGTCGCTCCGGCGAGGTTATCCAGGTGATGCCGAAGGAAGACCGTGCGCTCGTGCGCGGGGTCAATCTGGTCAAGAAGCACCAGAAGCAGACGCAGAACCAGGAAGGCGGCATCATCTCCAAGGAAGCCGCGATTCATCTGTCCAACATCGCGATCGCCGACCCCAAGGACGGTCAGCCGACGCGCGTTGGTTTCCGCATTCTCGACGACGGCCGCAAGGTCCGGTTCGCCAAGCGCTCGGGGGATCTGATCGATGGCTGAGAAGAACAACGACGCGTACACCCCTCGTCTGCGCAAGCATTACGATGAGGTCGTCCGCCAGAAGCTGATCGAAGAGTTCGGCTACAAGAACCCCATGCAGGTTCCGGTCATCGAGAAGATCGTGATCAACATGGGCGTCGGCGAGTCCACCGCCGATTCCAAGAAGGCCACCGTCGCCGCCGGCGACCTTGCTCTGATCGCCGGCCAGAAGCCGGTCATCACCAAGGCCCGCAAGGCCATCGCGACCTTCAAGGTCCGCGAAGGCATGCCGATCGGCTGCAAGGTCACCCTGCGCAAGCACCGGATGTACGAGTTCATGGACCGCCTGATCACCATCGCGCTCCCGCGCGTTCGTGACTTCCGCGGCCTGAACCCCCGTTCGTTCGACGGCAACGGCAACTACGCGTTGGGCCTCAAGGAGCACCTGGTGTTCCCGGAGATCTCCTACGACAAGGCCGATGCCACCTGGGGCATGGACATCGTGATCCAGACGTCGGCTCGCACCGATGCCGAGGCACGCGCGCTCCTCTCGCAATTCCGATTCCCGTTCCGGCAGTAAGTGCTGAAAAGCGCTTAGACGCGGACACTGGAGAGAGACATGGCAAAGAAAAGCTCAGTCGAGAAGAACAACCACCGCAAGGAACTCGTGAAGCGGTTCGCCGCCAAGCGTAAGGCCCTCCTTGCCACGGCCAACAACGAAGGCCTCGAGATGGAGGAGCGCTTCGAGGCGCGCCTCAAGCTCGCGGAACTGCCCCGCAACTCGTCGGCGACCCGGGTCCGCAACCGTTGCGGCATCACGGGACGTCCCCGCGCTTTCTACCGCAAGATGGGCATCTCGCGCGTGGCGCTTCGGGAACTTGGCAATCGGGGTCTCATCCCCGGTCTGGTCAAGTCCAGCTGGTAAGGAGCAGACACCATGGTCAACGATCCCGTGGGTGATATGCTCACCCGCATCCGCAACGGTCAGATGCGCCGCCGCAACGTCGTTCAGACGCCCGGCTCGCGTCTCCGTGCGAGCGTTCTCGACGTCCTCAAGGCCGAGGGCTACATCCGCGATTACGCCACGACCGATTTCGGCAACGGCCGCACCGAGTTCTCGATCGAGCTCAAGTACTATGACGGCCAGCCCGTCATCCGCTCGATCCAGCGCGTCTCGAAGCCCGGCCGCCGTGTCTATTCGGCCGTGACCGAACTTCCCCGCGTCGCCGATGGTCTCGGCGTCACCATCGTGTCCACCCCGCAGGGCGTCATGGCCGACCACGAGGCGCGTGAGCGCAACGTCGGCGGCGAAGTGCTCTGCAAGGTGTTCTGATCTCGGACTTGGAGGAAAGGCAATGTCTCGCGTAGGCAAGAAGCCCGTTCCCGTCCCGTCCGGTGTGACGGCCACGGTGACCGGTCAGACGGTAACGATGAAGGGCTCCAAGGGTGAGCTCAAATATGTCGTCCCCAATGTGGTGGACGTGAAGTTCGAGGACGGCGCCGTCTCGGTGCTGCCCAAGAACCAGACCAAGGAGGCCCGCTCGCTGTGGGGCACCTCCCGGGCTCAGGTGGCGAACCTCGTCGAGGGCGTCTCCAAGGGGTTCGAGAAGAAGCTCGAGATCACCGGCGTCGGCTATCGTGCCGCCATGGCCGGCAAGGCCCTCAAGCTCTCCCTCGGCTACAGCCACGACATCGAGTACGAGATCCCGGTCGGGATCACGATCGCGGTGCCCAAGCCCACCGAGATCGTCATCTCCGGCATCGACCGGCAGGTGGTGGGACAGGTGGCAGCCGAGATTCGCGATTATCGCGGTCCCGAGCCCTACAAGGGCAAGGGCGTGCGGTACGCGGGTGAGTTCATCTTCCGCAAGGAAGGCAAGAAGAAGTAAGGGCCGGCCATCATGTCACGCAAAATCGATGCACTCGACCGCCGCAAGGCGCGTGTGCGCCGCGCGCTGCGGGCGGCGGCGAATGGACGGCCCCGGCTCTCGGTGTTCCGTTCCTCCAAGCAGATCTACGTTCAGGTCATCGACGACGCCGAGGGCAAGACCCTCGCCGCCGCCTCGACCCTCGACAAGGATCTCCGCTCGGGCCTGAAGACCGGTGCCGATACGGCAGCGGCCGCGGCAGTCGGCAAGCTCGTCGCCGAGCGCGCCAAGGCCGCCGGAGTCACCAAGGTGATCTTCGACCGTTCGGGCTACATCTATCACGGGCGCGTCAAGGCGCTCGCCGACGCCGCCCGTGAGGGTGGCCTCGAGTTCTAAGACCAGGCGGGGAGGGGCGGCACAGGCCGTCCCTCGGACAAGCTATCAAGCGAGCGGGCTCCGCCGCCCGCGTCAGTGAGACAGGATTCAAACATGGCACGTGAACGGGAAGGCGGTGGCCGCGGCCGCCGCGATGAGCGCGAGGAGCGCGACAGCGAATTCGTGGACAAGCTCGTCCACATCAACCGCGTCGCCAAGGTGGTGAAGGGTGGCCGTCGCTTCGGTTTCGCCGCCCTCGTCGTCGTTGGCGATCAGAAAGGTCGCGTCGGCTTCGGCCACGGCAAGGCACGTGAAGTGCCGGAAGCCATCCGCAAGGCCACGGAAGCCGCCAAGCGCGGTCTCGTCCGTGTCGCCCTGCGCGAGGGCCGCACCCTCCATCACGACGTCTACGGACGTCACGGCGCCGGCAAGGTCATCCTGCGCGCCGCCCCCCAGGGTACCGGCATCATCGCCGGCGGCCCGATGCGCGCCGTCTTCGAGACGCTGGGCATGCAGGACGTCGTGGCCAAGTCGCTCGGCTCGTCGAACCCCTACAACCTCGTCCGCGCCACCTTCGAGGCGCTGAAGAACGAGGACAGCCCGCGCGCCGTCGCGGCCCGTCGGGGTCTCAAGGTGTCGACGCTTCAGGCTCGCCGCCGCGATGCCGATCCGTCCGACCTGTCCGAAGCCGCAGTCGCTTAAGGGGAGGGTGCAATGGCAACGAAGACTCTCCGCGTCGAGCAGATCGGCTCGCCGATCCGCCGCGAGGGCGACCAGCGTGCGACGCTGATCGGCCTCAAGCTCAACAAGCTGCACCGGGTGGCCACGCTGGAGGATACTCCCTCCGTGCGCGGAATGATCCGCAAGGTGCACCACCTCGTGCGCGTCCTCGACGACGCGGCCTGAGGGAGGGCATCATGAAACTGAACGAAATCCACGATAACGACGGCGCGACCAAGAACCGGATGCGCGTCGGCCGGGGCATCGGCTCCGGCAAGGGCAAGACCGCTGGTCGCGGCGTCAAGGGTCAGAAGGCCCGTACCGGCGTCTCGATCAAGGGCTTCGAGGGCGGCCAGATGCCGCTTCACCGTCGCCTGCCCAAGCGCGGCTTCAACAATCTGTATTCCACGGACCTGAACGAGGTGAACCTCGGTCGCGTCCAGCAGGCTGTCGATGCCGGCCGTCTCGATGCTTCGGCGGTCGTCACGGTTGAGTCCCTCGTCACCGCCGGAATCATCGCCCGTCCCCGTGACGGCGTGAAGCTGCTCGGCGTCGGCGAATTGACCGCGAAGCTCTCCTTCGAGGTCACCCGCGCGTCGAAGTCGGCGGTCGAGGCCGTCGAGAAGATCGGCGGCACGGTCAACGTCGCTTACGGTGCCGGCATCTCCACCCGCGGCAAGCCTGCCGCGGAATAAGTCTTCCGACGCCGCTGTTGCGTAGCGTCGGGGCAGACTTTAAGTCGAAGCTCTGAGCGGCGGCCCGTGCGACCTGCGCGTGGCCGCCGTTTCAGTTTGTTCGGGGGTGCTTCAACCCCCAATCTGGATCTATCTCAGGAACGGGTGCCATGGCCTCAGCCGCCGAGCAGCTTGCCGCGAACCTCAATTTCGGGGCCATCGCCAAGGCCGACGAGCTCAAGAAGCGCATCTGGTTCACGCTGGGTGCGCTCGTGGTGTTCCGCCTCGGCACCTACATCCCGATTCCCGGCATCGACCCAGAGCAGTTCGCGCGGAACTTCCAGCAGCAGGCCGGCGGCGTCCTCGGGCTGTTCAACATGTTCTCCGGCGGTGCCGTCGAGCGCATGGCGATCTTCGCCCTCAACATCATGCCGTACATCTCGGCCTCCATCATCATTCAGCTTCTCACCTCGGTGATCCCGAGCCTGGAGACGCTGAAGAAGGAGGGGGAATCCGGCCGGAAGGTCATCAACCAGTACACCCGCTATCTCACGGTGGTGCTGGCGCTGGTGCAGAGCTGGGGCATCGCCTTCGGCCTCCAGAGTTCGAGCGCCGCGATCGATCCCGGTCCGTTCTTCATCCTGTCCACCGTGATCACGCTCACGGGTGGAACCCTGTTCCTGATGTGGATCGGCGAGCAGATCACGTCGCGCGGCATCGGCAACGGCTCCTCCCTCATCATCTTCGCCGGCATCGTCGCCCATCTGCCCACCGCCATCGTGGGTGCGCTCGAACTGAGCCGGACCGGTGCGCTGTCCGCCGCCGTGATCCTCGGCGTCGGCCTCGCGGCCATCGTCCTCGTCTACTTCATCGTGTTCATGGAGCGGGCCCAGCGCCGGCTTCTCATCAACTACCCCAAGCGCCAGGTCGGCAACCGCATGTACGAGGGTCAGACCTCGTTCCTGCCGCTGAAGCTGAACACCGCCGGCGTCATCCCGCCGATCTTCGCCTCGTCGCTCCTCCTGCTGCCCGCCACCGTGGCGAGCTTCTCGGCCAATAACGGCGGCACCGGGGTGCTGGCCACCATCACGACCTATCTCGGCCATGGCCGGCCGCTCTACATGGTTCTCTACGCGGCGCTGATCATCTTCTTCGCGTTCTTCTACACGGCGGTCGTCTTCAATCCGCAGGAGACGGCGGACAACCTGAAGAAGCAGGGCGGCTTCATTCCCGGCATCCGTCCGGGCGAGCGGACCGCCACCTTCATCGACAAGGTGTTGACGCGCATCACGCTGATCGGCGCCCTGTATTTGACTTTCGTCTGCCTTGTGCCGGAGATCCTGGCCTCCTACGCATCGGCGAGCCTCGGATTCGGCGGCACCTCGCTTCTCATCGTCGTCTCGGTGACGATGGATACGGTGGCCCAGGTGCATGGACATCTGATGGCCCACCAGTATGAGGGCCTCGTGAAGAAGGCGAAGCTGCGCGGCGCCACCCGGCGCCGCTGAGGCGCCCCAGACGACGCCGATCGACCAGGACGATGCCGGCAGGCATCGTCTTCTCCGTGCCCTGAACGCCAGAACCCCAACGCCCGACGCGGCTACCGGACGAGGACAACGACGCTATGCGGATCATTCTGCTCGGACCACCTGGAGCCGGTAAGGGAACCCAGTCGGCCCGGATCGTCGAGCGTTTCGGCATTCCGCAGCTTTCCACGGGTGACATGCTGCGCGCGGCCGTGGCCGCCGGTACCCCCGTCGGCCTCGAAGCGAAGTCGATCATGGAGAGCGGTGGACTGGTTCCGGATTCCGTCGTGGTGGGAATCGTGGCCGACCGGATCGAAGAGGCGGATGCCCGCCCCGGCTTTATCCTCGACGGCTTCCCCCGCACGGTGGAGCAGGCCGCGGCCCTGGACAGGATGCTGGCCGAGAAGAGCCTGCAACTGGATACGGTGGTCGAGTTCGCGGTGAACGAGGAGATCCTCGTCGGGCGCATCGCCAAGCGCGCCGCCGAGACCGCCGCACGCGGGGAACCCGTCCGCAAGGACGACACGCCCGAAGTGTTCAAGACACGCCTTTCCGCCTTCCGCGCGCAGACGGCGCCGCTCTCGGCCTATTATGCGAGCCTCGGCATGCTTCGGACCGTCGACGGCATGAAGCCGGTGGACGAGGTGACGAACGAGGTGATGGCTCTCCTCGAACCTCTGGCCAGCACCACCGCATCCTGAAATCGTCGACTCGGTGGTCGTTGACAATATCGTCGGGTCGCGCTAGCAGGCCCCTATTCGTCCATGCGTGATGGGTCTGGAGTGCCTTCGTTCAAGAGGCGCTGCGGGCCGATTTGTCGTTATGGGCGGCGCGCAGGGGCCGGCCTCCACCGGACGCGCGTGACACAGCAGGGCCGGACCGCAGTGTCCGAGCGCCCAATGGAGTGAGACCTTGGCCCGTATCGCAGGCGTCAACATCCCGACCAACAAGCGCGTCGTCATCGCGCTGCAGTACATCCACGGCATCGGCGCGAAGAAGGCCGAAGAGATCACCGGCAAGGTGGGCATCCCCGCCGAGCGCCGCGTGAACCAGCTGACCGACGCCGAGGTGCTGTCGATCCGCGAGACGATCGACCGCGACTACATCGTCGAGGGCGATCTGCGCCGTGAAGTGTCGATGAACATCAAGCGTCTGATGGATCTCGGCTGCTACCGTGGCCTGCGTCACCGCCGCAATCTGCCCGTCCGTGGTCAGCGTACGCATACCAATGCGCGCACCCGCAAGGGCAAGTCGAAGCCGATCGCCGGCAAGAAGAAGTAATTTTATAAGATTGGGAGGCAGCTTTTCGCTCCGCCTCCCGTCTGTCGCGCCGGGTGGCCCGCTATCGGCAGCCCGTATGGCGGCTCGGTCATCCAGATCCGCGCCGCCGATACCGCAAAAATCCCGAGCGCCTGGAATGACGGGCGCGCCTGAAGGACGAGACGAGAGACAATGGCCAAGGAAGCAACCCGCATTCGCCGCCGCGAACGCAAGAACATCGTGTCGGGCGTCGCCCATGTGAACGCCTCGTTCAACAACACGATGATCACCATCACCGATGCGCAGGGCAACACCATCTCCTGGTCGTCCGCCGGCGCCATGGGCTTCAAGGGCTCGCGCAAGTCGACCCCTTACGCCGCCCAGGTCGCCGCCGAGGACGCGGCCCGCAAGGCTTCCGAGCACGGCATGCGGACCCTCGAGGTCGAGGTGTCCGGTCCCGGTTCGGGCCGTGAATCGGCGCTCCGCGCGCTGCAGGCGGCCGGCTTCACCGTGACCTCCATCCGCGACGTGACGTCGATCCCGCATAACGGCTGCCGTCCGCGCAAGCGTCGTCGCGTCTGATACCGGTTCGTCACTCGGCCCTTTGGTGTGAAAGCGGAGAAACGTGTGCCCGATGCCGTGAAGGCGCTCCCCGGCGTTCTACGCTGGAGCCTTGGCGATCTGACCGTCACCGTTCTGAATGACGGTTACCTTCAAGGCTCCCTCGATCTCGTCACCGGGATCGGGTCGGACGAGGCCGGTTCGCTTCAGGCGGCCGGCTTTCGTGCGCAGGCTCCTCGGATCACGCTCAACGCCTACCTGATCGAGGCGCCCGGCCGGAAGCCGATCCTCATCGATTCGGGCATGGGTCATTTCGGTGGCGACACGCTCGGTCACATTCCGGCAGCACTCGCGGCGACCGGGGTCAGCCCGAGCGATATCGAGACGGTGCTGCTCACGCATCTCCATCCCGATCATGCCGGTGGCTTGATCCATAAGGACGGTTCGGCCGCCTATCCCAATGCCGAACTCGTCCTGCATCAGGCCGAGACCGCTCACTGGCTGGCGGACGACGCGATCTCACGGGCTCCCGAGGGAGCCCGGCCGTATTTCCAGAACGCGCAGAAGGCGGTGGCCCCCTATGCCGGCCGCGTGCGGACGATGACCGATGGTGAGGTCCTTCCGGGCATCACGGCGGTTCCCTTGCCGGGGCATACGCCGGGTCATACCGGCTTTCGCATCGTGTCGGGCTCGGCGTCCCTCCTGATGTGGGCGGATATCGTCCATCTGCCAGCGATCCAGTTCAAGCGACCGGAGGCCACGATGGTCTTCGACGTGGATCCGGATCGGGCGAGAGCGGTGCGCAAGCGGATGCTGGATGAGGTCTCGAGCGAGAGAACCTTCGTCACCGGCGGCCATCTGGAATTTCCGGCGCTCGGCTACGTGGCGCGGGAGGGCGGGGCCTACAGCTTCGTCCCGGAACTCTGGGTCGCGGCCCACTAACCGCCCGCCACTTCGCGGGCACATGATTTTCGAGACCGAGCCGTGCAAGGCGATGCGCGGGAAGGGCTCAAGGACCGACCACTGCAGTGGCTCGTGTCGGAAGTGCGAGAGGTAGGACCGTGGTCATACAGAAGAACTGGCAAGAGCTCATCAAGCCGAACAAGCTCCAGGTTTCGACCGGGCATGACCCCAAGCGGGTCGCAACCGTCGTCGCCGAGCCCCTCGAGCGCGGCTTCGGCACCACCCTCGGCAACTCCCTGCGCCGGGTTCTCCTGTCGTCGCTCCAGGGCGCGGCCGTGACCTCGGTCCAGATCGACGGCGTGCTGCACGAGTTCTCGTCGATCCCCGGCGTGCGTGAGGACGTCACCGACATCGTCCTCAACATCAAGACCATCGCGATCCGCTCGCAGACCGAAGCGCCCAAGCGCCTCACCCTGCGCAAGACCGGTCCGGGCACCGTCACCGCCGGCGACATCGCCGCCGTCGGCGATATCCAGATCCTCAATCCCGAACTCGTCATCTGCACCCTCGACGACGGCGCCGAAATCCGGATGGAGTTCACCGTTGCCACCGGCAAGGGCTACGTCCCGGCCGAGCGCAACCGCCCCGAGGACGCGCCGATCGGCCTGATCCCGGTGGACGCCCTGTTCTCGCCGGTCACCAAGGTGTCCTACCGCATCGAGACCACCCGCGAGGGCCAGGATCTCGACAAGGACAAGCTGACGATGACGATCGAGACCAACGGCGCCGTGTCGCCGGAGGACGCGCTGGCCTACGCTGCGCGCATCCTCCAGGACCAGCTCCAGGTGTTCGTGAACTTCGAGGAGCCCCGCAAGGAAGAGGCGCAGCCGCTCGCGCCGCAGCTCCCCTTCAACCCGGCCCTGCTCAAGAAGGTCGACGAGCTCGAACTGTCGGTCCGTTCGGCGAACTGCCTGAAGAACGACAACATCGTCTATATCGGCGACCTCATCCAGAAGTCGGAGGGCGAGATGCTGCGCACCCCGAACTTCGGCCGCAAGTCGCTCAACGAGATCAAGGAAGTCCTGGCCGCGATGGGTCTCCACCTCGGCATGGACATCCCCGGCTGGCCGCCGGAGAACATCGAAGATCTCGCCAAGCGCTTCGAAGAGCATTACTGAGGCGGAGGCGAAGCCGCCTCGGGCTGAGCCTTACGGGCGCCTCCCGGCGCCGTTTGTTTGGCCGACACGTCGGGGGTTCGCGCAAACGCGAACTCCCGAAGAATCCCGCCGCGGGGTCATGCGGAATGAACAGTCCCGATCATGGGGCGCTCGGCCGTACCGTGGCACGGCGGCCAGATAAGCAAGGAACAGCCAGATGCGTCATGGATTTCGCGGTCGTCGCTTCAACCGCACCACCGAACACCGCAAGGCGATGTTCGCCAACATGTCCGCCGCGCTGATCAAGCACGAGCAGATCATCACCACGCTGCCGAAGGCCAAGGATCTGCGTCCGGTCATCGAGAAGCTCATCACCCTGGGCAAGATCGACAGCCTGCACACGCGCCGCCTCGCCATGTCGCAGATCCGCGACGAGGCCATGGTCCGCAAGCTCTTCGCCGTCCTCGGCCCGCGCTACAACGCCCGTCCGGGTGGTTATTGCCGCATCATGAAGGCCGGTTTCCGCTACGGCGACAACGCGCCGCTCGCCGTGATCGAGTTCGTCGACCGCGACGTGGATGCCCGCGGCCTGGATTCGGGTCCGTCGCAGGTCTCCGACGCGGCGTAAGCCTCGGCTCCCCCTATCCGACGGCAGAAAGGCGGCCCCTGGGCCGCCTTTTTTCTTGCCCGCGTCACCCGGACCATCGGCTCGGTCCCCGCACGAAACCTCCTGAGCGGAGGCACGGGGGCTCACCCTGGGGAGACGAGCATCCCCGACACCAGAGCGGCGAGATCGGCCGATTCGAAGGGCTTGCGCAGAACCGGCAGGTCCTCGGGGATCGGGATCGCCTCGGCATGGCCGGTCACGATGAGGATCGGGACGGTCGACCAGCGCCGCCGCACGATCTCCGCGAGTTCGACGCCCGTCATTCCGGGCATGGCGAGGTCCGCCACGATGAGGTCGAAGGAGGAGCGCTCCAAGAGGGCCACCGCCGCCGCCCCGTCCGCTGCTTCGGTCTCGGTGTAGCCGAAGGTGTTGAGGAAGGAGGCGGTGACGTGCCGGACTTCGGCATCGTCGTCCACCACGAGGATACGCGCCGGGCTCACGGCGCGTGGCGCCGCCACTGCGGCGAGCGGTGGTCTCTCCTCGGCGAGGTCCGCGCGAGGGAGGAACACCTCGACCGTCGTGCCCTTCTCGACTTCGCTCGTAATGCGCAGCTTGCCCTGCGACTGCTGGGTGAGGCCGAACACCATGGCGAGGCCGAGGCCGGTGCCCTGGCCCACCGACTTGGTGGTGAAGAACGGCTCGCAGACCCGCGCCAGGATCTCGGGCGGGATGCCCATGCCCGAATCGGTGATCGTCACGGTGACGTAGTCGCCAGCCGTCAGGTCGGGATCGTCGGTCACCGTCACCGCGCCCGTGGCGATGGCGATCGATCCGCCGTCCGGCATGGCGTCACGCGCATTGATGCAGAGGTTGAGGATGGCGAGTTCCAGCTGGTCGGGATCGACCCGGGCCGCCGGATGGGCGGCGTCGAGGTCGGTGGTCACGCTGACGAGCCCGCCGAGGCTCCCGCCGAGCAGCACGTCCATCCCGGCGACGAGGGCATTCACGTCCACCGATCGGGGCCGCAGGTCGCGCGCCCGGCTGAAGCTGAGGAGGCGCTTCGTCAAAGACGCGCCTCGCTGCGCGGCCTGCGTCGCGTTGGTGACCAGGCGCTGGACCCGCGGCTGATCGACGATCTTGGGGCCGACGAGTTCGAGGCTGCCCAGGATCGCGGTGAGAAGGTTGTTGAAGTCGTGGGCGATTCCGCCCGCGAGGGTGCCCAGAGCCTGCATCTTGTCCGACTGGCGCAGGCGCGCCTCCAGGTTCTTCTGCTCGGTGACGTCCCGCTCGATGGTGGCGAGGTGGGTGATGGCGCCGGCGGCACCGCGAATCGGCACGCGGGTGACATGGCTCCAGCGCTCGGCGCCGACAGGTCCCTCGGCGGACACCGTCTCGGAGATGCTTCCGCTCGCGATCGCGGCGCGGTCGGCTTCGCGCGCGGCGCTCTCTCCGCTCGGCCTGCCTTCGATCTCCTCTCTGGTGCGTCCGAGGCACTCGGCGACGGTGTGGCCGAGTCGTCCGGCCTTGCGCGCGTTGAGGCGGACGAAGCGGCCCTCCTTGTCCTTGAACGCGATGGCGTCTTCCGCATTGTCGAGGAGCCCGAGGAGCAGAGCGCGCTCGGTGGCGAGCTCGCGGGCGAGGCTGTGGCGCTCGAAGGCCTGACGGACGGTGGAGCGCAGCAGGACGGGGTCCCACGGCTTGGTGACGTAGCCGGTGATGCCACCCCGGTTGAGCGCGGCGACGACGGCGCTCATATCGGCATAGCCGGTGAGCAGGATCGTCTGCGCGTCGTGGAACGCCCGGGCCTCGGCCAGCATGACGTCGCCGGTCATGCCGGGCATCCGCTGATCGGAGAGGATGACGGCGATGTCCGGGCTCGCCCTGAGGATCTCGAGGGCCTCGGACGGCTTCGTCGTGGTGATGACCGTGTAATCGTCCTCGAACAGGTCTTCGAGGGCGATCAGGATGTCCGGCTCGTCATCGACGGCGAGGATCGTGCCTTTGACCATGTCTACGCTGCCTGCCGCGGAATGCCGATCACGAAACAGGCTCCCCCCCCTTCGGCCGTCTCCACGCTGAGCGAGCCGCTATGCGCCTGTACCACGCTGTATGCAATCGCCAGCCCGAGACCCGTTCCCGCGCCCACGGGCTTCGTGGTGAAGAAGGGCTCGAATATCTTTTCCCGCAGGGTCTCGGGAATGCCCGGCCCGGTATCGCTGATACGGATCACGTCCGTCTCGGGCAATTCCTGGGTGACGATGGAGATGGTGCCGGATTCCGGCATGGCATCGGCGGCATTGCCGAGGATGTTCATGACGACCTGATTGAGAAGGGCGGGGGTGCAGTGGATCTCGGGCCGGCCCGAGAAGTCGCGTTCGACGGTAATCCGCGTCCCGAGCTTGTGCTGGATCAGGGCGAGCACCGTCTCGATCGATTCGGGAACGTTGACGAGGGTGCGCTCGCCTTCGTCGAGGCGCGAGAACTTGCGCAGGTTCAGCACGAGATCCTGGATGCGCGTGAGGCCCATCCGCATGGAGCCCACGCGGTCGCGGCATTTGGCGAGCGACCGGTGCGAGGCGAGTTCAGCCTCGGATTCCGCGATCTCGCCGAGCAGGCGCTCGACCGTGCCCTGATGCGCCAGGATGAAGGCGAGGGGATTGTTGATTTCATGGGCGATGCCGGCGACGAGCTCGCCGAGGGACGCCATCTTGGCGGCCTGGACCAGCTTGGCCTGGGCATCCGTGAGCTTGCGGTTGGCGGTGGCGAGATCCCGGTTGGCCTGTTCGAGGGCACCGGCCAGGGCGGCACGCGCCTCGGCCGCCTCGGCCTCGGCCCGCGCGCGTTCGAGGGCTCGCTCGCGGGCGCCGAACTCGCCGGCGATGCGGCGGTCGTCTTCTTCGAGCAGCTTGCGCCGGACGAGGCCCCTGACGCGGATGACGAGGACTTCGCCGTCGGCCTTCGAGACCACGTCGTCGGCCCCGGCCGCATAGGCTTCCACCACGTATTTTTTTTTTTTTGCGACGGCGTCGATGGAGATGTTGTGGAATGGAGGCGTGGGCTGCGTCAGAGGTGTTTTAGCGTCAGGCTTGCGCCGGTCGATGGCCCTGCACAACGCGAGGCCGTCATAGGCGGGGCCGAGGAGGTCGATGGTCACGCAATCGAAGGCGGCATCGGCCTCGTCGAGGGCGGCGAGGGCGGCGTCGTGGGTGGCGGCGGTACGGACCTCGTGGCCCTCATGGGCGAGAAGGCCGGCAAGGAAGGTCCGATAGGTGGCGCTGCCGTCGACCACGAGGACGCGGCCGCGCCGAAACGCCGAGACGCCCGGACCGTCGCCGGAGGCAGCGCCCCCCTGGCGCTCACGCAGGAGGGCGCGGATGCGCAGGATCAGGATGTCCCGGTCGGCGGATTTCGCCACATAGGCGTCGGCGCCGCTCTCCAGTCCCTGGCGTTCGCCGTCGCGGGCGCCTGTGAGCATCAGCAGGGGTAAAGCGCGGGTGCGCAGGGACAGGCGAAGCTGGCGGGTGAACTCGTCGCCGTTCATGCCCGGCAGGTGGTGGTCGGCCACGACGAGATCGGGCAGGCGGGTGTTGAGATGGTCGAGGGCCATCTCCGCCGTGGGGCAGCGCTCCACCGAGAAACCGTGCCCCTCCAGGAGCAGGCGCAGTTCCAGCGCCTGCGTCTCGGAATCCTCGACGAGCAGGATCCGAGGCCGGGGGAGGGTGCCGTCGGGACTGCCGATCCCGCTCATGCGAAGGGGTCCTTCGCCGCGAGGCCGGGCAAGGCGAGGCGGACGAGATGGGGAGCGACCTGGTCGAGGGGGAGGATCGCGGAGGCTCCCGAGAGGCGGATCGCCGCCGCCGGCATGCCGAACACCACGGCGGTGCTCTCGTGTTCGGCCACGGTCTGGGCACCGGCCTGGCGCATGGCGAGGAGGCCCGTGGCGCCATCCTCGCCCATGCCGGTGAGAAGGACGCCGATGCCGCGCGCCCCGGCATGGCGGGCCACCGAGGAGAACAGGACGGTGGCGGCCGGGCGCTGGCCGCCGACGGGCGCCGCATCGAGGAGGCGCAGGTGCCCGCCGGGCGCCCATTCGAGGTGCCGGTCACCCGGCGCCACATAGACATGTCCGGCCTCGGCCCGCTCGCCATCGGCGGCGAGCCTGACCGGGAGGGCGACGACTCCGTTCAGCCAGGAGGCGAATCCCTCCATGAAGGCCGGCCCCATATGCTGGACCACGAGGACGGGAAGCGGGAACCCGTCGGGCAACCCGCCGATGACGCGGGCGAGGGCAGGCGGGCCGCCGGTGGAGGCGGCGATCGCCAGGACGCTGGCGGCGTTCGAGGCGGCCGGGGGCGCGGCGAGGTCTGACGGCGACAGGGGTGCACCCCGGCGCCCGGCCCATTCCGACCCGATCGGCCGACGCCGGATCACCGGCACCTCGGCCATGATGCGCAGCTGCGTGCAGATTTCTGAAGAGACGGCATCGTAGCCGGCATGCGTCGTCGCCACCGGCTTTTCCACCACGGAGAGCGCGCCGGCGCGTAGCGCGTTCATGGAGATGCGCAGGGAGGAATCCTCCACCGAATCCGCGATGACGACGATGGGCGTCGGCTGCTCGGCCATGATCCGGCGCGTGGTCTCCAGGCCATCGATGCCGGGGAGACGGATATCCATCGAGATGACGTCGGGACGGGTATTGGGGAGCACCGCGAGGGCTTCCTCGCCGGACGCGACGGCGGCCACCACTTCGAGGCGCGGGTCGCGGCCGACGATATGGCGCAGGAGCTCGCGGACCACGAGGGAATCCTCCACCAGCATCACGCGCACGGGGGGGCCCCGCCTCGCCGCCGGAGGGGTCTCGATCGGTGTCTGCTCGGCGTCACTCACAACAATTGCCCGATCGTGTCGAGAAGCTGGCGCTGGTCGAACGTCTGTTTCGTCAGATAGGCGTCGGCGCCGAGAGAGAGCCCCCGTGCGACATCGTCGGCATCCCCCCGTGAGGTCATCAGGATCAGGGGAAGGCGGGCGAAGACCTCGTCCGCCCGCAAGGCCTTCAGCAGCCCGAACCCGTCGAGGCGCGGCATCTCCACGTCGGCCACGACCAGATCCACCCGTTCGATGCCGGCGCGCAGGCGGTCGAGGGCGTCCTGCCCGTCGACGCAGACGACGACGCGGTAGCCCGCCGATTCCAAGATGCCCTTCTCCAAGGTTCGCGTGGTGATGGAATCGTCGACCACCAGGATCGTCGAACGTCGCGGGAGCGCGGCTGTTCCGGAGGGTTCGTCGATGGGCTCCGGCGCCGCATGGCTCGTCTCGCCCGCCCGGGCGGCCAGACCGTCGGGATCGAGGACGAGGACCGGCGTATCGCCCCCCAGGACGACTGTGCCCGAGATCAGGCGCGGATCGGCGCCGATGGGCGGTGCCGGCAGGACGAGAAGGTTGCGGACATCGCGCAGGGCATCGATCCGCATCGCCCAGGACCGGCCGCCCGCGCGCATCAGCACCGCCGTCACAGGGCGGCCATCGCTCGGGCGGTTGTCCTCGCTCGCCACCCCGATGAGGCCCGCCAGATCCACCAGGGGCAGGGACAGATCCTCGCCGCCCTCCCTCGGCAGACGCACCATGGTCCGGCCCATCACAGAGGAGAGGCTCGACCGGTCGAGGCGCAGGAGGCGCTCCACGCTGGCGCTCGGCAGGGCGAAGATCGCGGCGCCGACATCCACCAGCAGCAGGGTCCGCCGCGCCGCCGACAGCGGGAGATGCATGATCAGCGACGTCCCGGCCGGGACACGCGGTTCGAGCCGGACACTGCCGCCGAGACGCCGGACCGTGTCGGCGACGACGGACAGGCCGATGCCCCGCCCGGACAGGGTGTCGATGGCGGAGGCGGTGGAGAAGCCGGGTTCGAACACCAGGGCGAGGAAGGAATCGGGATCGCCGTCGACGCCACCGATCAGGCCGCGCGCCCGCGCCGTCGCCTCGATGGCGCGCAGGTCGGGCCCGCGCCCGTCGTCATGGATGCCGATGACGAGGCGGCCGCCGCGCACGGCGACGTCGAGGGTGATCGAGAGTTCGGGCGGTTTGCCCCGGCGTTCACGCTGCTCGGGCGGCTCCGCGCCATGGCTCAGGGCATTGCGCAGGGCGTGGAGGACCGGGTCCTTCAGCGATTGAAGCATGGCGCGGTCGACGGGGAGGTCGAGACCGCGCGTCACGACGTCGATCTCCCGGCCGGCCTCGCGCGCCATGTCGCGCAGCGCCCGGGGGAACGCGCCGAACACGGTCTCCGCCGGCACGAGGGCCAGTCGCTCGGCCTCCCGTCC
>NZ_VRVC01000086.1:0-22904 GCF_008040005.1 Methylobacterium sp. WL19 | reverse complement strand
CGCCTCCCCCTGCCCCCGCGCCACGCTGGAAAGGCCCGCCCGCACGATCTCGGCGATGAAGGCGGCGGTATAGGTGGAGAGCCCGAGAACCAGGGCGGCGAATTCCGGCAGGATCGGCAACCCGCCCTCGACGTCGTAGGGACCGCGCGCCGGCCAATCGACCACAACCGGATGGCCGGCCAGCGCCAGCCCGATCCAGGCAAGGCCCGGCAGGAGGATCGTGAGGGCGAGGCCCGGCAGCCAGACCCGGACCGGCGGTCGGCCGGTCTCGACCGCGATGCCCGCCCACCGTCTCAGCATCACGATCGCGAGGATGCTGGCGAGGAAGGCCACCGGCACCAGCCAGGCGGCACCTGAAAAATCCGGGCGCGGCAGGACGAGGCCGCGCTGCGAGACGAAGGCGCCCCCCAGACTCGCGGGAGCCTCGGCCGAGGGCAGGGCCACTCGCACGGCCACGTACCAGACGAGGAGCTGCAGCAGCAGCGGCACGTTGCGGATTGCCTCCACATAAGCGGAGGCCAGACCCCGCGCGAGCAGGTTCGGCGACAGCCGGGCGATGCCCACCACGAAGCCGATCAGCGTGGCGAGCACGATGCCCAGCGCCGCGGCCAGCAGCGTGTTGCAGAGCCCGACGAGAAACGCATCGAGATAGGTCGAGGTCGCCGCCGCGTAGGGGATCAACCGCTGGCTGATGTCGAATCCGGCATTGCGCGACAGGAAGCCGAACCCGGCGACGATCCCCTGTTTGGCGAGTTTCTGCGCGGCGTTGCCGGCGGCGAAATAGACGAGGCCGGCGACGGCGAGCGCCAGGACGATCTGGAGCGCGAGGGCGCGAAGGGAGGTCTTTCGGGATTCAGCCATGGAGCCGCTTCCCGTTGAACGAGAAATCCGCGCGCCATCCCCTCTCCCCGCTGGGCGGGGAGAGGGCCGCGGGGACCTCGTCGTCCCTGCGGCAAGCGAAGGCGTCAGCCGCAGCGAGGGTGAGGGGGTGCCCCCGGAAGAGGCTCGTCCGAAGCCCCCCCCTCACCCTCGGCTGCCGCCTCGTTTCGGCCCCGGCGAGGGGGCCGAAACCCTCTCCCCGCAAGCGGGGAGAGGGGGAGTGCCACACGCCCCTCACCGGATCGGAGGCCCGTATTGCAGGCCGCCCTGGTTCCAGAGGGCATTCAGGCCGCGCGGGATCTTCAGCGGTGTCTGCGCACCGACATTGCGCTCGAACGCGTCGCCGTAATTGCCCACATGGCGGACGATCCGGTAGGCCCAGTCGGTGGTGAGGCCGAGGCCCTCGCCGTATTTGCCCTCGAGGCCGAGGATGCGCTTTGCGTCGGGGCTCAGCGCCGATCGGCGCATCTCCTCGACATTGGCCTGCGTGATGCCCGCCTCCTCGGCGTCGATCATGGCGTAATGGGTCCAGGCGACGAGATCGCGCCACTGGTCGTCGCCCTGGCGCACGCCGGGGGCGAACGGCTCCTTCGAGATCGCCTCGTCGAGGATGACGTGCTCGTCCGGATGCGCCGTCTTCAGGCGCTCGCCGTAGAGGGAGGACTTGTCGGTGGAATAGGCATCGCAGCGGCCGGATTCGTAGGCACCCAGCGTCTGCTCGCTATTGGCGAAGGTGACGACCTTGTAGGTCATCCCCCGCGTGCGGAACCAATCGGCGAGGTTGAGCTCGGTGGTGGTGCCCTGCTGCAGGCAGATCGTCGCCCGGTCGAGCTGTTTCACCGACGCGATGTTCAGGGACTTGCGCACCAGGAACCCCTGCCCGTCATAGAAGGTGATGACCGGGAAGTTCATGGCGGCGGTGTCGCGCGACAGGGTCCAGGTGGTGTTGCGCGACAGGACGTCGATCTCGCCCGATTGCAGGGCGGTGAAGCGCGCGGCCGAGGATTGCGGGATGAACCGCACCTTGGCCGGATCGTCGAAGATCGCCGCGGCAAGCGCCCGGCAGAAATCCACGTCGAGCCCGCGCCACTGGCCCTGGCTGTCCGGAATGCTGAACCCCGCGACTCCGCCGCTGACGCCGCAGACGAGATGCCCCCGCGCCTTGACCCGGGCGAGGGTGCCTTGGGCGGAACCGTTCTGGGCGAGGGCGGGAGTGAGGCAGAACAGCATGATCCCTCCCACCCAAAACCTCATCCTGAGGTGCTGCGAAGCGGCCTCGAAGGAGGCCTCCAGCCAGAATCGCGCGATCTGGAGGCCTCCTTCGAGGCCGCCGCTGCGCGGCGTCACCTCAGGATGAGGTGAACGGGTCGGATGAGGCGTCGACGATGCCGGGAGACCGTTGATCATACCCGCGCATTGCAAAGGATCGGCAGGCCCGGTCAAGGGCTTCCGCTTGACGCGATCGCACAGGCCGGGCTCAGGTTGCGGCGCAACCGCCCTCCCCCCATACCGGTTTCCATGTCGAACACCCCTCCCCGCGATCCCGCCCGTTTCGGCCCGGCCACACGCCTCGTCCATGCGGGGCGCGACCCCTCCGCGCAGCATGGCTTCGTCAACACGCCGATCTATCGCGGCTCGACGGTGCTGTTCCCGACCTATGACGACCTGCAGCACCGGCGCGGGCGCTACGATTACGGCACCAGCGGCTCGCCGACGATGGATTCGCTCACCCAGGCCTGGAGCGAGCTCGCCGGGGCGGCGGGCACGGTGCTCACCCCCTCCGGCCTGGCCGCCCTCACGGTCGCCCTGATGAGCGTGGTGAGCGCGGGCGACCATCTCCTCGTCACCGACAGCGCCTACCGCCCCACCCGCATCTTCTGCGACGGCGTGCTGAAGCGCTTCGGCGTGGAGGTGACCTATTACGATCCCCTCGTCGGCGCCGGCATCGGCGAGCTGATGCGCGCGAATACGAAAGCGGTGCTGGTGGAGGCGCCGGGCTCGCAGAGCTTCGAGATGCAGGACGTGCCGGCCATCGCGGAGGTCGCCCATGCGCACGGCGCCGCCGTCATCATGGACAATACCTGGGCGACGCCGCTGTTCTTCCCGCCGCATGAGCGGGGCGTCGACATCGCCGTGGAGGCGGGGACCAAATATCTCAGCGGCGGCTCGGACCTGCTCCTCGGCCTCACCTCGGCCAACGAGCGATACTGGCCGGCGCTCCACCGCACCTTCGAGCATTTCGCCATGTGCGCCGGGCCGGAGGATGCGTTCCTGGCCCTGCGCGGCCTGCGCACCATGAACCTGCGCCTGCGCGAGCACGAGCGCCAGGGCCTCGCCATGGCGCGCTGGCTGCAGGCGCGGCCGGAAGTGCTGCGGGTGCTCCATCCGGCCCTGCCGGAGGATCCCGGCCACGCCATCTGGAAGCGGGACTTCTCCGGGTCGTCCGGCCTGTTCGGAGTGGTCCTCAAACCGGCTCCGGCGAACGCCGTGGCGGCGATGCTCGACGGGCTCGAATTGTTCGGGATGGGCTTTTCCTGGGGCGGCTTCGAGAGCCTCGTCATCCCGTTCGATTGCCGCACCTACCGCACCGCCACGCGCTGGGAGCCGGGCGGACCGGGCTTGCGCTTCCATATCGGCCTCGAGGAGATTTCGGATTTGCAGGCCGATCTCGATGCGGGGTTCGCACGGCTGCGCGCGGCGATGGGATGAGCCCCTCCCTCCTCCTTGTGGGGAGGAGGGTTTTTCACGGCGCCAGCCAGGTCCCCGCCCAGCCGTCGCCGTCCCGCTTCCAGGCGGCGCGCCGGTGTCCCCGCCGGTCGAGGAACAGGAATTCGAGCCGGGTGGCGCTCACCTGAACCGCGCAGAAATTCGGCCGGCCGGCGGCGATGGCCGCGTCGGTCTCCGGCAGGGAATAGCCCTCGCCCGAGGTGAGTTCGGTTCCGGGCCCCGGCGCCACGCCGTAGCAGACCCGGCTCATCGTCATCGATCCGTCCCAGGCGGCATCCGCCAGGGCATCGTTGGTATGGAGCGTGGCCGGGCCCGAGACCCGGATCTGGACCTTGCTCGCCGAATCGTAGCCGTGCAGCGCGGCCCGGCCGGAGGCGGCGATCTCGTCGGCCTTGCGGGACCGGCGGTCGCAATGGAAGCGCAGGATCCCGGTCCGCCGCTCGGCCTCGCGCAGGACGATGGTGCGGACCTGCGGGCAGCCGTCGGCATCCACCGTGGCGAGGGCCGGCATGTGGAACGCGTTGCGGCGCAGCCTCGGCCCGTCCTCCAGAAGCCGCCAGAGATGGGCCAGGCTGGCGTCGAGATCGTCGAAGAAATCCGGCAGCGGAATCGTCGGGAGAGTCATACCGAGGACGTCACGGAACGGCATCCGCCCCGGGCTTCCGACGCTTTTCCTTCAGGATCAGCGCGACGTTGCGCAGATAGATGCCCGTCGAGAGAGCCTGCCCGAAGATGATGACCGGCTCGCGCCGCACCAGCCCGTAGACCAGGGTCATCAGCCCGCCCGCGATGGAGAGGAACCAGAACGAGAGCGGCATGACGCTGCGGCCGGCCTTCTCGCTCGCCAACCATTGCAGGATGAAGCGGGCACCGAACACCACCTGGGCCAGGATGCCGAAGACGAGCCAGCCGTCGAACTTGGTGACGAAGATGTCATAGGCGTAGCCGCCCAGGTCTTCCGAAAGCTGCATCAGCATGGGTTCAGGCCTCCCTGTCCGTGACGAGCGCGACCTCCACCGCCTCGGGCGAGGGCCGCTTGCGGCGGATCAGCCACCACACCCCCGCGAGATCGAGGAGCCCGACCCAGAGCCGGTCGAACAGGCCGTAATTGGAGCGCCCGGTGAAACGCGGCCGGTCGACCACGTCGGCATGGACCACGCGGTAGCCCTCGCGGGCGACGAGGGCCGGCATGAAGCGGTGCAGCGCATCGAAATAGGGCAGCGCCCGGTAGACCTCGCGCCGGAACACCTTCATGCCGCAGCCGGTATCGCGGGTGTCGTCCTTGAGGATGCGGCCGCGCACGCCGTTGGCGATGCGCGATTGCAGGCTCTTCAGGCGCCCGTCCTTGCGGCCGACGCGCTGGCCCTGGGCCAGGCCGGTGCTCCGGCCGCCTTCCTCCAGGGCCGCCACCAAAGCGGGGATGAAGGCCGGATCGTTCTGGCCGTCGCCGTCCAGGGACGCGATGAGGGCGCCCCGCGCCACGGCGACGCCGCTGCGGATCGCGGCCGACTGCCCGCCGCTGCGGGCATGGCGGATCACGCGCAGCCAGGGCCGGCTGCGGCGCAGATCCGCGAGGATCGCCCCGGTGGAGTCGGTGGAGCCGTCATCCACGTAGATCACCTCGAACGGGACCAGGGCCGAGCAGGCGCGCTCGATCTCGGTGACGAGACTCTCGACATTGCCGGCCTCGTTCTTCACCGGGACGACGATGGACAGGCGGGTGGAGGGGGCTGTGTCGGTTTGGGTCACGGGGTCACCGCATAGGCCGAGAGGTCGATCCGCCGGCCGCTGTTGATGTTGAAGCCGGAGACCCGGCCCACCGGGGCAGCCTTAACGCTTGTTTCCGCCCGCCGGAACTCGTCCAGGAACGGCTCGGTGACGAAGACGAGGCGGCAACCGCCCCCTGCCAGGAACTCCGCCGCCTCGGCACCGGTGTTCATCATGGCGAGATCGGTCCCGATGAGGAAGACGAGGCTCGGCTCGCGGTAGCCGAGGCTGGCGACCTTCGGGGCGGCGCAGGGCAGCCCGTCGCGGAGGGCGGCGAGGCGCGGCGAGACCTTCAGCGCCGCGAGCACCGGCTGGGTCAGCCCGAACACCGCCGGCGAGAGCAGGGCCGAGGCCAGGATAGCGCAGGCCAGCGCCCGTTCGGGCAGGCGGCGGGCGAACAGGACGACAGCGAGGATCGCGGCAGCGCAGGAGGCCAGCAGCAGCGGCAGCCCGGCGACGGGGATCACGTGGTCGAAGGTCCAGGCCACCCCGACGAGGCCGAGGGTCAGGCCGACCGGGATCAGCACCACCAGGGCGGCCACGGCCCTGGCTCCCCGCCGGCCCGGATCGAGGGCGCCGCGCGCCACGGCCAGGAGGGTGAGGATCGCCACGGCCGGCATCAGCGGCAGGACGTAATGCGGCAGCTTGGTCGGCACCGCCTCGAACAGGATCCAGGCGGGCACGATCCAGGCGAGGAGGAACGCGATCGCATCGTCGCGCCGGTTGGCGAAGGCGAAGGGCGCGCTCAGCGCCGCGAAGGCAGCTCCCGGCCAGAAGGTGGCGAAGAACACCGCCAGATAGGTGCCGGGCGGCGCGCCGTGCTTCTCGGCGGCACCGCCGACCTTGCCCAGCATGTCGTGCCCCACCGCCTCGCCGAAGAACGCGCCGCCGCTCTTCCAGGCGATGGCGACGAACCAGGGGGCGACGATGGCCAGGGTCAGCCCGAGGCCGAGGCCGGGACGCAAATCCATGAGCCAGCGGCCGGACCGCTCCTTCAGCGACAGCGCGAGCGCGGCGAGCCCGACGAAGAGCGGCACCATCGGCCCCTTCACCAGGATGCCGATCGCCATGGCCAGCCAGAACACCAGCAGGGTCGTGAGATCGGGCCGGCCCCGCGTCCGTCCGGGCGTGATCCGGCCGAGCCAGACCCGCGCCAGCGCGCCCATCGCGGCGACCGAGCAGGCGGTGAGGAGGGCGTCCGTCTTGGCGAGGCGCGCCTCCGCCGAGATCATGATGCAGGCCGAGAACAGGGCGGCGGCGACGAGCGCGCCCCGGCGCGGCAGGAAGGCGAGGGCCGCCCAGTAGGTAAACAGGCTCGCCAGCAGCGCGCCGATCAGCGAGGGCACGCGATAGAGCGCGATGGTGGTGCGGGCGTGGTCGAGCCCCAGGGACTCGGCCCCCTTCACCACGGAGGCCTGCACCCAGTAGATCCCCACCGGCTTCTTGTGGCGCGCCTCGCCCTGGAATCGGATGTCGACGATATCGCCGGTCTCGATCATCTGCTTCGAGGCCTGGGCGAAGCGCGGCTCGTCGCGGTCCATCGGCTGGAGCGAGACGAAGCCCGGCAGGAAGCAGACGAGGCAGAGAGCCAGGAGCAGGGCGCAGGCGCGGGCATGGCTCGCCGAGGCCGCCTCGATCAGCCTGTCGAGGAAACCCGCTTCGGCGCCGGGCGGGACGGCATGTCCGGCATCGGCGGTTCTCATGAGACGGGACGCAGTGGGGCGGACATGGGGCGGCTCCGGGCCGACGGGCAGCCCTTGACGATCGGTCGATGCCGCGACGGGCGGCGGTGTCGATGATGCGGCCGGGAAAGTCAAATTCGCCCGCATCGGAGGAGGGCTGCCAGGATCACGCAAAAGCAGCGAAACGACGGCGGTACTCGCCGGGCGTCGTCGCGATCCGGCGCAGGAAGACCCGGCGCAGGGTCTCCTCCGCGCCAAAGCCACAGCGTTCGGCGATGCGCTTCAGCGGCAGGTCGGTCTCCTCCAGCAGCCGGCGGGCGGCCTCGAAACGGATGCCCTCCATCGCCTCGGCCGGGCTGCGGCCCGTCGCGGCGCGGTAATGCCGGGCAAAGCTGCGCGGGCTCATCCCGGCCCGGTCGGCCAAAGCGGGGATCGTCAGATCGGCGGCGAGGTTCTCGCCGATCCAGGCATGGAGGCGGCCGAACCGGTCGTCGCCGCCCTGGAGCGAAAGGGCGGCGCTGAACTGGGCCTGCCCGCCGGGGCGCTTGAGGAACACGACGAGGTGCCGCGCCACGGCCAGGGACGTCTCCCGCCCGAGATCGGCCTCCACCAAGGCCAGGGCGAGATCGATGCCGGCAGTGACCCCGGCCGAGGTCCAGAGCGCGCCGTCGCGGATGAAGATCGGGTCGGCCTCGACCCTCGCCGCCGGATAGAGGGCCCGGAGGGCGTCGCAGCGGGTCCAGTGGGTCACCACCCGGCGGCCGTCGAGGAGGCCCGCCGCTCCGAGGAGGAAGGCGCCGGTGCAGACCGAGGCGACGCGGTGCGACCGGGCGGCCCGCGCGCGCAGCCAGCTCCGAAGGTCGGCATTGTCGAGCTGGGCCTGAACCCCTCGCCCGCCGGCGACGATCAGCGTGTCGATGGAGCCGGTATCCGGGACCAGCCCCTCGGCCGTCAGCGCGAGGCCCGACGAGGTGGCGACGGAGCCGGCGCGCTCGGCGACGACGCTGACGCGATAAGGGGATGGCCGGCCGGCATCGACGAAAAGGTCGTTGGCGGTGGCAAAGACCTGGAGCGGACCGGCCACATCGAGGAGTTGCACCCCGGGATAGGCCAGGATCGCCACGGTGATGATCGCCCCGGCTAGGGGCGGCTCCAGAAGCGGGCGGTTTGGCAGGATAGGAGGGTTTTTGGTCATGTCGGCCGGCAACGTGCGCCGGTATCGTCGGACCTGTCCAGTCGCGGACTTTCCGTTGCCGCCCCCTCCCGGAGACCCTTGCCATGTCCCAGACCGAGATCCGCTTCGAGATCGGCCTCCTGACCTTCGAGGGCGTGCAGCAGCTCGACCTCACCGCGCCCTACGAGGTCTTCGCCTCGCTGCCGGGGGCGCGCGTCCATCTCGTCGGCCTCGACCGCGCCACCATCGTCAGCGCCACCGGATTGCCGCTGACGCCCACGACGGATCTTACCGCCTGCCCGCCCCTCGACCTCCTGTGCATTCCGGGCGGGATCGGCGTGAACGCCCTGATGACGCACGCGCCCGTGCTCGATTTCGTGCGCGCCCAGGCCGAGCGGCCGATCCTCGTCACCTCGGTCTGCACCGGCGCCCTCATCCTCGGGGCGGCGGGCCTGCTGCGGGGGAAGCGCGCGACGACCCATTGGGGCGCCCTCGACCTGCTGGCCGCGTTCGGGGCGATCCCGGTCGACGAGCGGATCGTGCGCGACGGACGGATCATCACCGGAGGCGGCGTCACGGCCGGTCTCGATTTCGCCCTCGCGGCGGTGGCCGAGCTTGCCGGCCGGACGGAAGCCGAGACGATCCAGCTGGCCCTCGAATACGCGCCGGCCCCGCCCTTCTCGGCGGGCCATCCCGGCACGGCCTCGCCCGAGGTGGTCGCGGCGGCCCGCGCGCGATTCGCCGCCTCGCGCGCCGCCCGCGAAAAGATCATCGCCGAGATCACCCGGAATGGGCGGTTCTGAGCCTCATTCGTCGTCGGGCCCGGAGGCGAGGGCATAGACCGCGTCGCCGAGGCGCTGGAACGGACCGTCGGGTCCCGAGCGCTTCCAGAGCCGGGTGTTGAGGGCGGCCACCGGGTCGATGCCGGGGACCGACAGGCCGCGCAGGGTCAGTCCCTCCAGGATCTCGGCGGCATGGAGGGGACGGCCCGCCTCCTCGAGGATCTCGGAGGCCGCCTCTATGAGGAGACGGCCCTCGCGCCGGGCCTGCGACCGGTCGCCGCCGGACTCGCCGGCGGGCTCTTCGCTTGCCGTATCCGGCGACGGGGCGACCGGGGCCGGATCGCGCCACCCGTCCACTGCCCCTCGGGCGGGCACGGATATCCGACGCCCGATATCGAGGAAGAGCGTGAGGTCGGCGATGACCCGCTCGATGCGGGACCGTTCACGATAGAGGTCGGAGAGGCGCGCCTCGGCCTCGGCTTCCGTCAGGAACATGGTGATACCTCTGGAATATTCCAATTATGGAATATCTAACAGAAGACGCATCATAATGGAATATTCCCAACGGATATTTGGAAGATGCCTCAGCCCGCGAGGGCGCGCCGTGCCGCACCGGCCTTGGATGCGCCCGCCTTCGCCCCGCCGAGCCTGGGCGGCACCAGCAGGGCGCTGGGATGGGCGGGCTGGAGCATCATGCCGGCCTCGTCGAGGGAGACGGGCAGTTTCGGGAAGACCTCCTGCATATGGGCGAGATCGGCCTTGAACGCCTGCCGGAAGCTGCGGATGCTGGCATTGTCGGCGCCGAACTGGCTGTGCAGGTTGGCCCAGGTCAGCCGCAGCGGGCGCTGTAGGACGCGCAGGCGGTAGCCGAGCCAGAACAGGAGATCGAGCTTGCGGGCCGATCCGGCGAAGGCGCGGGCCGCGCGGATATCCACCGGCAGGGCGTGCTGGATCAGGTTGTCGTAGAAATCCTGGTGGAACTGGACGGTCTTCGACCAGACCTGCCCCTCCCCCGATCCGTGCGAGAGCCAGAGGTCGAGCTGGCGGAAGGGCGGCACGTTGAGGGTGCTGGCCTTGTCGCTGCCGTCCCAGAGGCCGATCTGCAGGGTGCAGGCGGCGAGCCGGTTGAGCTGTTCCTTGAACTGCCGGATCGTGCCGCGCTCGCCGCCGGTGACGGAAAATCCCATCTCCTTCATGAAGCCCGACAGGCTGTCGGCCACCGTGATGGTGGGGCTGCGCTGGCGCACCGCCTCGGTGCAGAGATGCAGCAGGACGAGGCGGGCCTTGGGGCCGTAGGGCAGGCCCTGGAACTCCATCTCGCCATTGACCGGGTTCTTGAGGCGGCCGGCCAGCAGGCTGAGGGAGTTGCGGCCGTATTCCCGGAAGAACTCGCGGGCATCGCCCGGATCGCGATAAGGCAGGCCGCACAGGGCCAGCACGCTGTGGATGTGCTGCAGGTTCTCCGGCAGGGTCGGTTCGTTCTCGATGACCTCGCGCACCATGTCGCGCCGACGCCGGTCGCGGGGCATGGCGCCGCGCATGTCGGCGGCCTCGCGCAGGATCGAGGCCTCGGCGTCGCGGGCACGCTGCCGGTGGAGGATGTGCTCGACGATGCTTCCGAACAGGAAGCTGCCGCGGCCGGCCTCGACCTCCTCCAAGAGGTCGGGATCACGGATCTGGGCGAGCTTCTCCTCGATCCCCATGGCTGTCATCGATACCGGCGGCTCTCGTCACTGAACGTCCGCCATCGCACGATTCCGAGGCTAGGAGTCGCCGGGGCCGGATCTTATCCCGACAATCCACGGAGTCGGGCCACGAAACCCGGCAACCGGGGGATGGGCCGCACCGGTTCGGCGATCCCGCCACCGGAAGAGACCGCCCCCTGGCCGTTCCGGCGCCTACGCAGAGTTCGATACGGGCCGGAATTCCGTTCTATCCCCATACTTCACCGGCAAACCCCGTTCTCCCCGCAGAATTCCATACGGATCGGCGCAGAATCCCATACGGATCGGGGCCGCGACAGCGCAGAATCCGATACGGAGCCACGCAGAGTTCGATACGTCCCGGCGCAGAGTTCGATACGCGAAAGGGGCTCAACACACGGGACGACCACGCGAATTCGCCGTCCCATATAACTTGCTGAACTGACTCTCTAAAAAGAGGTTACTGATATCTTTCCTAAGGGTCCGGTGGATCGTTCGTTTTGCCGGACAGCACGGTTTTTTGATCGATATCTTGGAATTTCCAGAATTCCTCCTCTCCCGGTCCACAGGTTCGGCACAGACGAGGATGGACCGCGCACCTTGCGACAGCGGGTTGAGGGAACCCCGCCGCGTGGCCTAACCCTGGTCCGACACTCGCTTCCGCTTCTCCCCGATCCTCCGATTTCCCAAGCGTGGTGAACCCGTGACATCCGACTCGCCGATCGAGACCCTGCTGCGATTGATGGCGGTGCTGCGCGATCCCGAACGGGGCTGCGCCTGGGACCAGGTCCAGACCCTCGAAACCCTCGCGCCTTACACGCTGGAGGAAGCCTACGAGGTGGTGGACGCCATCGAACGCGGCGATCTTGCCGATCTCCAGGGGGAACTCGGCGACCTCCTGCTTCAGGTCGTGTTCCAGGCGCGGGTCGCCGAGGAGGCCGGGAGCTTCGCCTTCGACGACGTGGTCCGGACGATCTGCGACAAGCTGATCCGGCGGCATCCGCATGTGTTCGAGGCGGATGGGTCGCCGCTGGCGGACGGCCCCGAGCGCCTGAGCCTGGCGCAGCTCGACGCCAATTGGACCGCCTCGAAAGCGGCGGAGCGGTCGGAGAAGACGGGGCGGTCCGAACACGCCGGGGGCGACCTCCTCGGCTCCGTCGCCAAGGCCCTGCCCGCCCTCACCCGGGCCGAGAAGATCAGCCGCAACGCGGCGCGGCACGGATTCGATTGGCCGGACGCGGCCTCGGTCATCGCCAAGATCCGCGAGGAGGTGGACGAGGTCGCCGACGCGCTCGGGCGGGACGATCCGGATCACCTCGCCGAGGAGATCGGCGACCTGCTCTTCGCGGTGGTGAATCTCGCCCGGCATTCCGGAATAGACCCGGAATATTCCTTGAAAAGAGGGAATATCAAGTTCGAGCGGCGCTTCCACGCCATGGCGGCTTTGATCGCGGAGGATGGGGCAAGCCTGGACGAGGCCGATCTTTCCGCCATGGAGGCCGCCTGGCAGCGGGTGAAGCGTTCGGAAGCCTGATCGCCGGCTCGCTTCGGTCCGTTCGGCCGCGCGCGCTCTAGCGCCGCCCGAACGGCCAATCGACGATCCGCGTGGCGTGGAGCGCCCACCAGACCAGAACCGGCTGCAGGGCGAGGCGGGGGCCGTGATACCACCAGCTGTCGGGCAGGCCGGGAACGGAGATCCCCTCCACCGCGTGCTTGATGTTGGCCGGGAACACGCAGATCGCGTAGGCGGCCAGGGCGTAGCCG
Organism: Methylobacterium sp. WL19; assembly: GCF_008040005.1. Taxonomy (NCBI): domain Bacteria; kingdom Pseudomonadati; phylum Pseudomonadota; class Alphaproteobacteria; order Hyphomicrobiales; family Methylobacteriaceae; genus Methylobacterium; species Methylobacterium sp. WL19. Next base: position 10,426 of record NZ_VRVC01000086.1, on the reverse strand, counting down.
GCGGCGCGGCGGGTGCGCGCGACGAACAGGCCCGCCACGCAGGCGAGTTCGTAGAAGCCCGTCAGGATGACGACCTGCCTCGGCCAGGGCACCCAATCGGGCATGATCGGCAGGAACTTGTCGGCGGCCGCGAGGTGGAGGAGGCCGATGCCGCCATAGAGCGCGGCGAGGCATAGCCGCGAGAGCAGGCGGCTGTGGGCCTTCGGCGCGATGCCGCCCGGCCTCACGCCGCTTCCGGCGCGACGCCGCATTCCTCGGCGATGAGACGGCGGAGCCCGTGGCTCAACGCGGCAACGGCTTCGTGCCCGCCGGGAAACGCCGTCGTCCCGATCGCCGTGACGGGGGACAGGCCGCGCAGGGAATTGGTCATGACCACCGCCTCGGCGGCCAGGACCTCCTCGAGGGCGAGGGAGCGTTCCGTGGTCCCGATGCCGAGGGATCGCGCCAAGCCGAGAACCTGCGCCCGGACGATGCCGGGCAGCACGCCGTCCGACAGGGGCGGGGTGACGAGGCGCCCGTCCAGGATTGCGAAGAGGTTGCCGGTCCCGGCGCAGGCGAGGTGGCCTCTGGTGTTGAGGAACAGGGCCTCGTCGAGGCCCCGCGCCCTCGCCTCGCGGGCGGCGAGGATGGCGTCGAGATAGCCCAGCGTCTTGATCCTCGCGGCCGGCGAGGTCTCGTTGCGGCGGATCGTGCTCGGATTCAGCGAAACCGGCGCGAAACCCGATCCCGCCCGGCGCGGCGTGGCGGCGATCCACCAGACCGGGCGGGCCGGCTCCGGCGGGGCGAGGCCGCGCGGGCCGGAGCCGCGGGTGATCGTGGTGCGGAGCGCCCCGTCGCCGATGGCGGCGGCGACGAGATGCATCGCCTCCCCCACCGCTTCCCGGTCGATGGAAAAGCCCAGATCCGCGGCCGAGGCGGCGAGCCGGGCGAGATGCGCCTCCCGGAAGGCGATGCGGCCTCCGAGGCAGAGGGCCGTGTCGAAGAGACCGTCCCCGAGGGTCAGGCCCCGGTCGGCGAGGTCGAAACCGTGGCGGTTGCCCTCGTGGAGGGCGCCGTCAAACCACAGCATCGCGGGTCTCCCGCCACCGGCGCGCCAGGTCGAGGAAGTTGCCGAACACCGCGTGGCCGTTCTCGGTCAGCACCGATTCCGGGTGGAACTGCACGCCCATCGTCGGGTGGCGCCGGTGGGACAGGGCCATCACCTCGCCCTCCCCCGACACGGCGTCGATAACGAGGGATTCGTCCATGCCGGGCTGGGGCGTGACGATGAGGGAATGGTAGCGGCCCACCTGCATCGGGTCGGGCAGGCCCGCGAACAGGCCGGACCCGTCATGCCGGATCGCCGTCGCCTGGCCGTGGAGCGGCCGCGCCGCCCGCTCGACCCTTCCACCGAAGGCCGCGCCGATGGCCTGGTGGCCGAGGCAGACGCCGAGGATCGGGATCTCGCCGGACAGGGCCTCGATGGCGGGCAGGGTCACGCCGGCCTCGTTGGGGGTGCAGGGGCCGGGAGAGAGGATCAGCGCCTCGGGGGCGATCGCGCGGATGCCGGCGACGTCGACGGCGTCGTTGCGCAGCACCTTCACCTCCTGGCCGAGCTCCTCCACGTAGCGCACCACGTTGAAGACGAAGGAATCGTAATTGTCGACGACGAGGATCATGGCGCCCCGCGCTCGTTCCGGTCGGGCTCGAAGGCAGCGAAGACCCGAGCCGCCTTGGTCAGGGTCTCCTCGTATTCGGCGGCCGGGTCGGAGAGGAGCGTCACCCCTCCCCCGGCCTGGAGCACGGCGCGGGCCTCGTCCATGAACACGGTGCGGATGGCGATGGAGGTGTCGAGCGACCCGTCGAACCCGATGGCGCCGATGGCGCCGCAATAGAGCTCGCGGGCATCGCCCTCGATCTCCGTGATGATGTCCATGGCGCGCAGTTTCGGCGCCCCGGTAATCGAGCCGCCGGGGAAGGTGGCGGCGATCAGGTCGATGGCGTCGAGGCCCTGGCGCAGGGTCCCGGTCACCACCGAGACGAGGTGATGGACCGAGGCGTAGGATTCGAGCCCGCACAGGACCGGCACCTTGACGCTGTGCGGCTCGCAGATGCGCGAGAGGTCGTTGCGCAGGAGATCGACGATCATGATGTTCTCGGCCCGCTCCTTGACGTTGGCCTGGAGCGCTTCGCCCAGAGCCCGGTCCTCGGCGGGATCCTCCACCCGGCGCACGGTGCCCTTGATCGGCCGGGTCTCCACCGCCCTGCCCTGCAGCTTCATGAAGCGCTCGGGGCTGCTCGACGCGATGGTGAGAGCACCGAAGGACAGATAGGCGCCGAAGGTCGCCGGGTTGGTCTCGCGCAGGCGGTGATAGAGCGAGAAGGGATCGTATCCCGCCGGCAGCGCCGCCTCGAAGCGCTGGGCGATGTTGGCCTGGTAGATGTCCCCGGCCCGGATGTAGTCGCGCACCGTCTCCACCGCCGCCTCGTAGGAGGCCCTGGTGAAGTTGGAGTGCCAGGCAAGCGGCGGCGTCTCGGTCCTCGGCCTGGGGCCGGCGGCCGCGAGCAGCTCCGCGAAACGGTCGAGCCGCGCCCGTGCCCGGTCGGCGCGGGCGGATTCCGTGAGCTCCGGAAAGCCGGTGGCGACGAGCCGGCAGGTCCGGCTGTCATGGTCGATGGACAGGACCGTGTCGTAGAGGTTGAAGGCGATGTCGTCGGTGAGGCCGGCGCGGCGGGCCGGCGGCCTCACCCGCTCCAGGCTCGCGCCGAGATCGTAGGCGAAATAGCCGATGGCCCCGCCGGGAAAGCCGGTTCCCTCGTCGCCCGCCAGCCGGTAGGGCGCGAGGCAGGCGCGCAGGGCCTCCAGGCCAGTTTCGCCGGATTGCCGCCCCTCGAGGGGCCGTCCGTCGAGCGTCGCGCGGCCGTTCGCGTAGCGGAACCGCCCGAACGGGTCGGCGGCCACGATCGAGACGCGCCCCAGGGTCTCGTGGCGCATGGCGCTGTCGAGGAAGGCCAGCCCCGGCAGGGACGAGAACGCCTCCGCCGCCGCGACGGGATCGATGAAGGGGATCTCGCGGGTCCACATGATGCTGTCGGACTTAAGAGCTTCGCGCGGGCGGGGACACGGGCCCCTCCTGCGGCATGGTTTCCTGATAACGCGCCACAGGTGACACGGGTCGCGGTTCGACGGAAGCCGCGCGGGCTGCATGGGCCGTGCAGGCTGTCGGCATGGTGCCCGGAACCGCCGCCCTCGCAACCGCGCGACGATGGGCGTATAGGAAGGCTGCAACCCGGCACCCTCCGCCCCGAGAATCACGGCCGGTCGAGTTTTCCTCGGCCGCGACCGACGAGCGACCATGACCGTACCCGTCACCATTCCGACCCCGGCGAAAGCCGCGCCCAAGATCTCGTTCGTCTCTCTCGGCTGCCCCAAGGCGCTGGTGGATTCCGAGCGCATCCTCACGCATCTGCGGGCGGAAGGCTATGAGCTCGCGCGCCGGCATGACGGGGCGGATGTGGTCATCGTCAACACCTGCGGCTTCCTCGATTCGGCCAAGGCCGAATCGCTCTCGGCCATCGGCGAGGCCATGGCCGAGAACGGTCGCGTCATCGTCACCGGCTGCATGGGCGCGCAGCCCGAGGAAATTCGCGAAAAGTATCCGAACCTCCTCGCGGTGACCGGGCCGCAGGCCTACGAATCGGTGGTCGCCGCCGTGCACGAGGCGGTGCCCCCGGCGCACGACCCGTTCCTCGATCTTGTGCCGCCGCAGGGGGTGAAGCTCACCCCACGCCATTACGCCTATCTGAAGATTTCCGAGGGCTGCAACAACCGCTGCACCTTCTGCATCATTCCTTCCCTGCGCGGCGACCTGGTCAGCCGGCCGGCGGGCGACGTGCTGCGCGAGGCCGAGAAGCTGGTCAAAGCCGGCGTCAAGGAATTGCTGGTGGTCTCGCAGGACACTAGCGCCTACGGCGTCGATATCCGCTACGCCACGAGCCCCTGGCGCGACCGAGAGGTGCGGGCGAAGTTCTACGATCTCTCCGCCGAACTCGGCGAGCTCGGTGCCTGGGTGCGGATGCATTACGTCTATCCCTACCCGCACGTGGACGACGTCATCCCGCTGATGGCCGAGGGCAAGATCCTTCCCTATCTCGACATGCCGCTGCAGCACGCCAGCCCGTCCGTGCTCAAGCGCATGCGCCGGCCGGGCAACCAGGAGAAACAGCTCGAACGGATCCGGCGCTGGCGCGAGATCTGCCCGGACCTCGCCATCCGCTCGACCTTCATCGTCGGCTTCCCCGGCGAGACCGAGGCCGAGTTCGAAGAACTGCTGACTTGGATCCGCGAAGCCAAGCTCGAGCGCGTCGGCTGTTTCGAATACGAGCCCGTAGGCGGCGCGGTGGCCAACGGACTCGGCGATCTCGTCCCGCCGGAACTCAAGGCCGAGCGCAAGCGCCGCTTCATGGAGGCGCAGCAGGGTGTCTCGGCCCGCTTGCAGAAGGCGCGCGTGGGCAAGCGCCTGCCCGTCATCATCGACGAGGCCAATGGCGGCATCGCCAAGGGCCGCTCGAAATACGACGCGCCCGAGATCGACGGCAACGTCCACGTCACCTCGCGCCGGCCGCTGCGGGTCGGCGACATCGTCACCGTGAAGATCGAGCGGGCCGACGCCTACGACCTCTACGGCAGCGCGGTGTAGGACCGCGCACCGGCGTGTTCAGGCTCTACCCGCCCCCGATCGCCCCGCTCGTGATCCGTTCGATCCCGGCCTCACGCATGGTCGCCCAAGCGCGTTCCACCGATCCGTCGATATCGATCCCCCGCACCGCATCTTCGATGACGGTGACGGCAAAGCCTGCCTTGCGGGCATCGAGCGCGCTCCAGAGCACACAGTAATCGGTGGCGAGACCGGTGAGATAGAGGTGTTCGAACCCGCGCTCGCGCAGGTATCCGTCGAGCCCCGTTCGCGTATTCCGATCGGCCTCCAAGAAGGCCGAGTAGCTGTCGGTATGGGCATGATAGCCCTTGCGCATGACCAGTTCGGCCCAATCGACGTGAAGCTCGGACGAGAAACGGGCACCGGGCGAGCCCTCGACACAATGGTCGGGCCAGAGGACCTGAGGGCCGTAGGCGAGGTCCACGGTCTCGAAGGGGGACTTCCCCGCATGGCTGGAGGCGAAGGAGACATGGCCCGGCGGATGCCAGTCCTGGGTCAGGACCACGTGCGGGAACAGGGCGGCGAGGCGGTTGATCGGGGCGATCACCGCATGGCCGTCCGGCACCGCGAGGGCTCCGCCGGGCAGGAAGTCGTTCTGGACGTCGACCACGAGGAGAAGGTCACGCTCGCCTGGGGGCATCATCCGCCTCGTCCTGTCGTCAGGTGATCCCGGGATCACGGGATACCCGGATCACGGCGTCATGATCGTGGCGCCCGTGGTCTGGCGTCCGGCCAGATCCTTGTGCACCTGCACCGCGTCGGCGAGCTTCGCCCGCGCATGGACGGGGATCTTCACCGCCCCGCTCGCCACCACGCCGAACAGGTTCTCGGCCATGGAATCGAGGGTGGCCCGCGTCCCCGCATGGGTGAACAGCGTGGGCCTCGTGGCGAAGAGCGAGCCCTTCTGGGCGAGGAGGGCCAGATTGAAGTTCTCGATCGGGCCGGAGGCGGAGCCGAAGCTCACGAACATCCCCAGCGGGGCGATGCAGTCGAGGGAGGCCGGGTAGGTGTCCTTGCCGACGCCGTCATAGACGACGCGCACGCCCTTGCCGCCGGTGATCTCCTTCACCCGCGCGGCGAAATCCTCGTCGCGGTAGAGGATGACGTGGTCGCAGCCATTGGCCCGCGCCAGCTCCGCTTTCTCGGCCGAGCCCACCGTGCCGATGACGGTGGCGCCGATATGCTTGGCCCATTGGCAGGCGATGAGGCCGACGCCGCCGGCGGCGGCGTGGAACAGGATCGTGTCGCCCGGCTTCACCGGGCATGTCCGGTGCAGGAGATACTCGGCGGTGAGGCCCTTCAGCATCATGGCCGCGGCGGTGGCGTCGTCGACCCCGTCGGCGAGATGCACGGCGGCGCCGGCATTGATCACCACCTCCTCCGCATAGGTACCCTCGGCCGAACCGTAGGCCACGCGCTCACCCACCCGGAACCCGGTGACGCCCTCGCCGATGGCGGCGACCACGCCCGCCCCCTCCTTGCCGGGCGTGAAGGGGAGCTGCGCCGCCTTGTAGGCGCCCGAGCGGAAGTAGATGTCGATGAAGTTGACGCCGATGGCCGTCTGGCGGACGCGGATCTGGCCGGGGCCGGGCTCGCCGACCGCCACCTCCTCGTAGCGCATCACCTCGGGCTCGCCATACTCGTAGACCCGGATCGCCTTGGGCATCGTCGTCTCTCCTCGTCTGTTCGATGGACGCGACATAAGCTACCGGCCTTAAGGAGCAAGCCCGGCGCTGCCGATAGAGGTGCCCGGCCGGAGGCGCGGGCGGCATGGCCGTTGCAGACCATCGCCCGGCTTCGCGTGAGACAGGCCGGTCGGTATCGTTCCCCGGCAGCTGCGCAGGAGGGGGCCGCGTTCCATGGAAGAGATCGTCTGGATCAGGCCCGCCGATTACGATCCCGCCGTCGTCGCGGGGCTCGTGTTCCAGCCGGAGCCAGGCCTTCCCGCCTTCGAGGTCATGGACCGCTGCCGGGTGGTGATGATGTTCAAGGCCGGGATCGCCTGGGAGATCAGGCCGTTCACGCAACTCACCTTGAAGATCGTCGAGGAGCCGGAAGGCTGAAGCTTTTCACGGGATCCGCGACAGTTCCAGGTCGCGGCGGATCGCCAGGAGGTCGAGGACGGCGATAACCAGCCAGGGACCTGCGATCCCGATGAAGAATGCCATGGTGAGCTCTCCTCTCCCGGCGATGATCCGGCACCGCCGCATCGGACGATAGGACAGGTCCCGGCAGTCGGCAAACGGGAGTTCGGTCTGTCGCAACGCCCTGACCCCGCGAGATGCCTCAGGGCCGTCCGGCGGCGTTCAGGATCAGCCTCGCGATCGTGTCGGGCTGGGAGATCAGGGACAGGTGGCTCGCCGTCACCTCGATCGTCGTGGCGCCCATCCTCTTCGCCATGAAGCGTTCGAGATCGGGGTCGATCGTCCGATCCTCCGTCGAGACCGCGTAGAAGCTCGGCTTCGATCGCCAGGCCGCCTGGGTGGTCCTGCCCGCCAGCAGCGCCTTCGCGAAGGGCTGCTGCACCGCGTAGAGCACCTTCGCCTTCGCCTCGGGAAGGTCGCCGGCGAAATCACGCAGGAAGGCCGCCTCGCCGAGGCGCCCGTATTCGCCGTCGAAGACGATGCCGGCGCTGGCGGGGGGCGTCGGAAAGGTTCGTGCCAGGGCCGCATAATCCTCGCCGGCATCCGGCGCGCGGGCCGCCACGTAGACGAGGGCGGATACGTTCGGATCGGTGCCGGCCTCGGAGACGATCATGCCGGCGAAGGAATGGCCGACGAGCACGGTCGGCCCGTCCTGCCGCGCCAGCACCCGCCGCACCGAAGCCACCGCCTCGTCGAGGGTGGTCAGCGGGTTCTGCACGGAGGTGACGGTCAGGCCCGCCGCCTGCAGCCGCGCGATGACCTCGGACCAGCACGACCCGTCGGCAAACAGGCCGTGGACGAGGACGACGTTCCGCGCCGGCGGCGGGGCCGCCTTGCCTGGGTCCGCCTTGCCTGGGTCCGCCTTGGCTGATTCCGCCTTGGCCGGGTCCGCGCCAAGCGGGAATGCGGCACCGGCGGCCGCGAGTGTCAGGAAGGTTCGACGATCCATCGGAAGGCTCCCGTCGCATCGGATGTCGCGGCATTGGCCGCCCGCGCCCTGAGAAAGTCCAGGCCATCGGGAACCGCGATGCCTCTGACCGAGCCTCACACCAGCCCGGTCAGGTAATAGACCCCGATCACGAGAAACACCGCGCTGGTCTTGAGCACGGTGATCGCGAAGATGTCGGCATAGGCCTGCCGGTGTGTCAGCCCCGTCACCGAGAGCAGGGTGATGACGGCGCCGTTATGGGGCAGTGTGTCCATGCCGCCGCTCGCCATGGCGGCCACCCGATGCAGCACCTCCATGGGGATATGGGCCGCCTGCGCCGCCGCGATGAAGGTGGAGGACATGGCGGCGAGGGCGATGCTCAGCCCTCCGGAGGCCGAGCCGGTGATGCCGGCCAGCGCCGTCACCGTCACCGCCTCGTTCACCAGCGGGTCGGGGATGGCCGACAGGGCCTCGCGGATGACGATGAATCCCGGCAGTGCCGCGATGACCGCGCCGAACCCGTATTCGGAGGCCGTGTTCATGGCCGCCAGCAGCGAGCCGGCCACCGCCGCGCGGCTACCCTCGGCGAAGCTCTTCGAGACCGGTTTCCAGGCGAAGACGAAGACCGTGAGGATGCCGGCCAGCAGCGCCAGTTCCACCGCCCAGATCGCGGTGACCGACGAGACCGTGGTGACGATGGGCTTGTCGAGCCCCGCCAGCATGGTCTCGGTCTTCGCCCCGTAGAGGCGCGGGATGAGCGCGGTGAAGGCGAGGTTCGAGAGGCCGACCACGACGAGCGGCAGCAGCGCCACCAGGGGATGCGCCAGGGCTTCGTCGGAGACGGGCGTCGGCTCGTTGGTGTGGCCGCTGCCGTAGCCCTCTCCTCTGGCCTTGGCCGAGGCGATGCGCCGGTCGAGATAGGCCACGCCGGCCACGAGGATGAAGGCGGCGCCGATCAGACCGAGCCAGGGGGCCGCCCAGGTGTTGGTGCCGAAGAAGGTGGTGGGGATGATGTTCTGGATCTGCGGCGTGCCGGGCAGCGCATCCATCGTGTAGGAGAAGGCGCCGAGCGCGATGGTGCCGGGGATGAGGCGCTTGGGGATCTCGCTCAGCCGGAAGGCTTCCGCCGCGAAGGGATAGACCGCGAACACCACGACGAAGAGCGAGACGCCGCCATAGGTGAGCAGGTTGCACACCAGCACGATGGAGAGCACCGCCCGGCGCGCGCCCACGAGATCGATCACCGCCGTGACGATCGACCGTGAAAAACCCGAGAGCTCGATGACCTTGCCGAACACCGCGCCGAGGAGGAAGACCGGCAGGTACAGCTTCACGAAGCCGACCATTTTCTCCATGAACAGGCCGGAGAAGACCGGCAGCACGGCGGACGGGTCGGTGAGGAGCACGGCGAGGAGCGCCGCCACCGGGGCGAACAGGATGACGCTGAAGCCGCGATAGGCGACGAGCATCAGGAATCCGAGCGCCAGCAGCGCGATGGCGAGGCTCATGACGACGCTCTCATGATGGGGCAACCTCCGGGGCACTCTGCCCCTGTCGGGACGCTCAGCTGATGCTAGAAGCCGCAGCGTGGCAATGCCACAGCGAGGTGACCCGAGACGGACGGCACCTATTTGAAACGGCAGCGGTCCGGTCGGTGCCGCTTCGACTGGTCTGGTGAGGGCACCCCTCGCCGAGGAGCGATGCATGGATTCGTCCCCTCCCCGTTTCGACGTGGCCGTCGTCGGCGCGGGTGCCGCCGGGCTCGGTCTCGCCCTGGCTTTGGCCCGAGAGGGCATCGCCACGGCCCTCGTCGGCCGCCACGCCCCCGTCGCCGATGGACGCACGGTCGCCCTCCTCGACGGGTCGGTGCGCTTCCTCGACGCGCTGGGGGCCTGGGCGGAGGTGGCGCCGCATGCAGCACCGCTCGCCGAACTCCATATCGTCGATGACACGGGCAGCCTGTTCCGCCCGCCGCCGGCCCGGTTCGTGTCCACCGAGATCGGCCTTCCCGCCTTCGGCTGGAATGTGGAGAGCGCCCGCCTCGTGGAGACCCTGCGGGCGCAGGCCCGGTCGGCTCCCGGCCTGACCCTGTTCGAGAGCGACGCGGTGGGGCTGGAACGGGATGCCGACGAGGCCCGGATCGGTCTGGAAGAGGGCGGGCCCGTCGCCGCTCGCCTCGTCGTCGGCGCGGACGGGGCCCGCTCGCGCATGCGGGAGCAGGCCGGCATCGCCACCAGGGAGTGGTCCTACCCGCAGGCCGCCATCACCACGCTGCTCGCCCACGAGCGCCCGCACCGGGACGTCTCCACCGAGTTCCATACCCGGCAGGGGCCGTTCACCCTGGTCCCCCTCCCCGGTGGGCATCGGTCCAGCCTCGTCTGGGTCACCGGCGCGGGACCGGCGCGGCGCCTCTCCGAACTGGAGGATGCCGACCTCGCGCGCGCCATCGAGAACCAGGCCCAGGCCATGCTCGGGGCCATGCGCATCGACGGGCCGCGCGGGCTCGTGCCCATGCGGGGCCTCTCCGTCGCCTCCCCGGTCGGGCCGCGCATCGCCCTTGTCGGCGAGGCGGCCCACGCCTTCCCTCCCATCGGTGCGCAGGGGCTCAATCTCGGCCTGCGCGATGCGGCGGCGTTGCGCGACAGCGTCCTGGCCGC
>NZ_VRVC01000085.1:0-23223 GCF_008040005.1 Methylobacterium sp. WL19 | reverse complement strand
CCTCACCGGGCCGCAGGGCGGCCTGGTTGCCGGCCCGGCCGGCTGCCGCAGGCGCGGAGACGATGGTCATCTGCTGGGTCGGGCGCGGATCGGTCGGCTTGTCGTCGCGGGCCTTGGGCTCGGACGGCTTGGCGCTCGCCGATGTTGCGACCGGGTTGGCCGCATTCTGCTTCGGCTTGGGAGGCGCGGCCTCCGAGACCTGCACGTCCTGCTGCTTGGCCGGCTGGACCTCCGCCTTGCGCGGGGCGGGGGCTGCCGCCTCGGTCACGTCGACGCTGCGGCGCGAACGCGAGACCAGGGAGGACAGTTCGTTCAGCGCCTTGATCTGGTCGGTCACGACCCGACGCATCTCGCTGGTGGCATCCTGGGTCTCGCGGGGGATTTCCAGAACGCCGCGCTGCAGGTCCGCCCGCGTCGCCTCGAGTTCGCGGCGGATCTCGGCCGCCATCTCGCGCATCCCCGCCACCGAGTCGCCGAAGCGACTGGCCGCGCCCTCGAACACCGTCATCATCTGCTCGGACGCGCCGGAGATCGCCGCGCGGACGGCGGTGGCGGTCCGCTCGCCCTCGCTGCCGGCATCCTTGCGAAGGCCTTCGAAGGCTCCGGTCACGCTGGCGCCCGCGCTCTGCGCCGCCTCGGACAGGCTGCCGGCGATGCCGCGCGCCCGTTCCTCGGCGGAGCGAAGGGTCTCGGCCATCAGCGCGTCGAAGCGCGCGGTCTGCTCCTCCAGGGCGCCGGACCGTGCCTCGATGCGCGTCAGCACGTCCTCCACCGCCTTGTCGCGGCTGGTGAGGAGATCGATCAGGCGCGTCTCGACGGTCTCGAGCGAGCCCGCCGCGCTGGTGAGCGTGCCGGAATGGGCGCGGGAGATCTCGGTGAGCGAGGTTCCGCGGGCATCGAGCGAGGCGGCGAGGTCGGCCGCATCGCGCAGGGCGCCCTCGGCGACCGCCTTCAGCTGATCGACCTGTTCGGCCACGCTCCGGCTGGCGCGCTCGGTCTCGCTTCCAATCGCGGAGAGCGTCGCCTGCACCTGCTCGACCCGGCCCGAGAGGCCCTGCTCGATGGCGCCGAGATTCTCGCCGGCATCGGTGATGAGCTCGCGCAGGGCCGAGTTCGCCCCCTCGACCCGGTTCAGGACGCCGTCGAGCTCACTGCGGAGCCGGTCGTTGGCCTCGTTGAGGCTCGCCAGGGCGCGGGAGGCGCCGCCGTCGATGGCCGCGAGCAGCGCGTTCCTCGACGCGTCGGACTGTTCGGCGAGGTCACGGACCCGCTCGCGCAGGGTCTCGGCGAGGGGCGTTCCGCTCTCGTCGAGGATGCGCGCGATCTCCTGGCTGCGCTCGCCCAGGGAGGCGACGAGCCGGGAGGCCGGGCCTTCGACGATCTCGCGGAGGCGTTCGGAATGGGTCGCCATCGCCTCGACCATATGGTTTCCGCGACCGTCGATGGTCTCCACGATCGATCCTCCCCGCTCCTCGATGGCGCGGGTGATCGTCTCCGCGCTCTCGGCGAGGCGGCGGGCCAGCGATTGCCCGCGAGCCTCGATCAGAGAGGCCAGGGCCGTCGAGCGGCGGTCGAAGCCGGCGATCATGTCCTGGTTGCGACCGTCGATGAGGGCGGCGACGGCCTCGTTGCGCTGGTCCAGAGCCGTGGCGAGCGCGTCGGCATGGGCCTGGGCGAGGGCGGCGTGACGGTCCACGCGCTCGTCGAAGGCGGCGAGCATCGTGGCGCTGTGCTCGTCCACCAGGGCCGCATAGGCGTCCTGGCGGTCGTCGAAGGCGCTGGCGAGGGCATCGCCGCGCGATGCCACGAGGGCGGCGAAGACCTTCATCCGGCTGTCGATCCGGTTCGTGAAGGCTTCGCTTCGGGCATCCACCGCCTGGGTCAGGGCCGTGCCCTGATTGTCGATGGTCCGGGCGAAGGCCGTGGTCCGGTCGTCCACCAGCCGCTCGAGGGCGCGCAGGCACTCGTCGAACAGGGCCGCGATGGCCTGCGTGCGGGTATCCACCGACTGGGTCAGCGACAGGCCCTGGTCGTCCACGGTGCGGGTGAACTCCGTCGTCCGCCCGTCGACGAGGTCGGCGAGGGCGCGCAGGCGCTGGTCGAACACGCTGCCGATCGCCTCGGCGCCGGCCTCGACGGCCTGGCTCAGCGACGCGCCGCGGCCGTCGATGGCGTGCGTGACCTGGGCCGTCCGGTTGTCCACCAGGTCGGCGAGGGCGCGCAGGCGCTCGTCGAACATGCTGCCGATCGACTGGGCTCCGGCCTCCACGGCCTGGCCCAGCGATGCGCCGCGGTTGTCGATGCTGTGGGTGAGGTCGGCCGAGCGGTTGTCCACGAGAAGGTCGAGGGCGCGCAGGCGTTCGTCGAAGACGGTCCCGATGGACTGGGCGCCGGCCTCGACGGCCCGGGTCAACGACGTGCCGTGGCCGTCGATGGTGCGGGCGAACTCGGCCGCGCGGTTGTCCACGAGGTGGTCGAGGGCGCGCAGGCGCTCGTCGAACAGCGCTCCCATGGATTCCGTGCGCTCGTCGACGGACCGGTACAGGGCGCTGCCCTGCATCTCCATGGTCCGGGCGAACTCCGCCGTCCGGGTCTCCACGAGGGTGTTGAGCTCATGCAGGCGCTCGTCGAAGAGCGCGCGGAGCGAACCGGTTCGGTCGTCGAGGGACCGGGTCAGGCTGCCGCCACGGTCGTCCACGGTATGGGCGAACTCTGCCGTCCGGGCCTCCACGAGGGCGGCGAGCTCATGGAAGCGCTCGTCGAAGAGCGCGCGGAGCGAACCGGTGCGGTCGTCGAGATTCCGGGTGAGGTTGCCGCCGCGCTCGTCCACCGTGTGGATGAGGTCCGCCGTCCGGCTCTCGACCAGCTGATCGAGGGCGCGCAGGCGCTCGTCGAACAGCGTGCTCATCATGGCCGTGCCCGCATCGACCGAGTGGGTCAGGACGGAGCCCTTGGTATCGAGGGTCCGGACGAAGTCGGCCGAACGGTCCGCCACGAGGGTGTCGAGGGCCTGCATCCGGTCGTCGAACAGCGCGCCCATGGCCTGGGTGCGGTCGTCGACGGTCTGGGTCAGGGCGGTGCCCTTGGTGTCGATGGTGCGGACGAGTTCGGCCGCACGGTTCTCGATGAGACGGTCGATCGCGCGCAGGCGGTCGTCGAACAGGGCGCTCAGGGCATGAGTGCGCGCATCCACCCGGTCGGTGAGCGCTTCGGCGCGGCTGTCCACCAGGCCGTCGAGGGCGGTGAGGACGTCGTCGAACAGGGTCCGCAGCCCGTGGGTGCGGGCTTCCACCGATTCCGCGATCCGGGCGCCGCGACCGTCCACGAGTTCGTCCAGGGCTCCGATGCGCTGGTCGAACAGCGCGACGAGGTCGCGGGTGCGGGCTTCCACCGCGCCGGCCGCACCGCCGAGGCTGGCCTCGATCGTGTCGACGAAGGTCCGGCCGTGCTGGCCGAGCGAATCGTGCAGGGGGGCCAACCGGTCGTCGAGGCTGCTGGTGAGAACCTGCGAGTGATCGTCCAGCATGGTCCGGATCTCGTTGGTCCGGTTGTCCAGGAGCTGGTGCACGGTGCGCACGCCCTCGTCGAGCAGGCTGCCGATATCGGTGGTCCGCGTCTGCAGGGTGGAGCCGAGGCGGCCTTCGCCCTCGCTGAGCAGCCGGTCGGCATCGGCGACGACGTCGCGCAGGCGGGCGATGATGGTGTCGCCGCGCTGTTCCAGAAGCTCCGCCAGGGAAGAGCCGCCGCGATCGAACAGCTGTGCCAGTTCGGTGATGCGGGTGCCGAGGGCGCCGAACACGACGCGTCCCTTCTCGTCGAGCTCCTGGCCCATGGCGGCCGTGCGCTCGTCGATGAGGGCGGCCAAGGCTTCCGCGCGGTGCGAGAAGGACGAGCGGATCGCCTCCGCCTGTCCGGCCAGGGCCTCGTTGGCATGGCCCGTCCGGCTCTCGATCATCTCGACGAGTTCGCGGGTCCGGTTGGCGAGATCCTCGTCCACCGCGCGGGTGCGGCTCTCGATGAGGCGGATCGCCTCGAAAGCCTGGGAGCCGAAGGTCTCGTCGATCAGGCGGCTGCGCTCCTCCAGCGCGGCGGCGATGGCGTCGAGACGCCCGACGACGCTGGTGTCGAAGCGGCCGACGCCCTCTTCGATGCGGCGTGACAGGTCGGTCGCCTGCTGCTCGAAGCGCGCGGCGATCTCGGTGGAGCGGCTGCCGAGGGTATCGCCCAGGGCCAGGCTGCGGGCGGCGATGTCCTGCGCCATGCCGTCGGCGCGGGCATCGAGGGTCTGGACGAGGTCGCGGCTGCCTTCGACCATGATGCGCGCCATCTCGCCGGTGCGCAGGATCAGGGCTTCGTTGAGGGCGGTGGCGCGGGAGCCGAGCTGACCGTCGATCTGGCTCACCAAGTGGGTGAAGGTCTCGCCGATCTCGGCGGAGCGCTTCACCGAGCGCTCCTCGAGGGCGCCGAGCTGGCTCTCTACGGTCTCGCGGGCTTCGCGGGTGCGCTCGGCGATGGTGTCGGCCACCGCCTTGCCCTGCACCGTGATGACGCGGTCCATCTCCTGCAGCTGGCCGGTGACGGTCTCGCTGAGGGTGGAAGTGTCGCGGGCGATGCGGTCGGCCAGGATGTCGCCGCGGGCGATGGTCTCCTGCAGGGCCGCGAGGCGGTCGTTGAGCACGGTGTCGATGGCCTTCGCCCGGCTTTCCGTGGTGTCGGCGAAGGTGGCGCCGCTCTGCGCGAGGGCGTCGCTCACGCGGGCGCTCTGGGCGGTCACCGCCAGCACGATCTCGCGGCCGGTATTGGCGAGCTGGCCATGCGCCTCTTCGGCATGGGTGGCGATGAGGTCGGTGAGGCCACGGCTATGCGTGCCGAAGGAAGCCTCGACATCCTTGATCCGGGCGGCGAGTTCGCCGCCGACATTCTCGGCCGCGCGGGCGATGGAGCCCGTCGCCTCGTTGGCGCGGTGGAGCAGGGTCTCGTCGATCTCGGTGAGGGTGCGGCGCAGGGCCTCCATCGCGTCCTGCGCGCGTCCTCCCACTTCACCGCTGAGACCGCTGGCGGCCTGCTGCAGGAGCTGGGCGGCTTCCTGCGTGCGGGCGGCGAGTTCGGCGGACGTGGCGGACAGGCGCCGCTCGAAGATCTGCACCGCCTCCACGGTCCGTGCCTCGAGTTCGCCGGTGGCGCTCGCCGAGGAGCGCCGCAGGGCCTGGGCGGCCTCCGCCGTGCTGGCGCCGAGGGCCACGGTGGTCTCTTCCGCGCTGCGGCGGAAGATGTCGGCGGCCTCGCTGGTGCGCGAGCCGATCTCGGCAGCCAGGGTGTCGAGGACGGCACGCAGGCTCTCGATCGCGCTGCCCGACTGGGAATCGAAGGTGCTGCCGAGAACCCCGAAGGCGCCCGTCAGGGTGAGGGTCGCGTCCTCGACGCGCTGGGTCACGAGGCCGCCGACCTGCTCGCCGGCCTTGTTGAGGCGGCGGATGCTGGTGTTGACGACGGAGGCCGTATCCTCGGCGCTGTTGCGCAGAGCGGTCGCGGCCTCGGCCGACCGGGCGTCGATCTCGCCGTTGAGGCCCGCCACGGTGCCCCGGAGGTTCTCCACCGTGCCCATGGCCCGGGTCTCGAAATGGGTGCCGAGGGCGGCGAGCGCCGCATCCATGGCCCGCGCGGCTTCCTCGGCGCGCTGGGTGACGAGGTCTCCCATCCGCTCCCCGGCGGAGGCGAGGTTGGTCTCGAGCGAACCGCCCTGGACGGTGAGGGTCTCGTGCAGGCGGGTGGCCACCGTATCGATGCGCTCGGCCAGATGACCGGCGCGATCGTCGATGCCGTTGCCGGCGGTCTCGATGGAGCGGACGAGGTCGTCGCGCAGGGCGCCGGTCCGTGCGGCGAAGGTCTCGACGATCCCTTCGGAGGCCTGGGCCAGGCCCGCCTGGGCCTCGCGGGTGCGGATCTCGATCGCCTCGGACACGCCGCTGCCGGCAGCCTCGATCTCGGCGCGCAGGGCGGCGCCGCGCGCGGCGATGTCATCGGTGAGCGTGGCCCCCGTGGCGGCGAAATGCTCGCGCAGCGCCGTGCCGGTCTCGGCGAACCGGGCGGTGATCTCGCCGCCGGTATGGGAGAAGTTCGTGGTGAGTTCGGTGCCACGGGCGAGGAACGTGTTCTCGAGCCCGCGCGCAGAGGCCTCGAAGGTCTGGCGGACTTCGCTGCCCTGGCGGTTCAGGCTCTCGATCACCTCCATGCCGGTCTGGGCCAGCGTGCGGGCGACCTGGCCGGCATTGTCGGCGAGCGTCGCGGTGAGCATGCCGCCGGTGCGCTCGAAGGCGAGGGTGACGTCCGCCGCCCGGCTCTCCAGGGACTGCGTCAGGGTGTTGCCGACTTCGGTGAGGCTGCTGCGCACGCCTTCGCTGGTGCTGGCGAGGCGCTGGACGAGATCGTCGCCACGGTCGGTGACGAGCCCGACCACGCGGTCCCCGGCCTCGCCGAGGGCTGCCGTGATGGCGTCGCCGCGGTTGCCGAGGGCCGAGGTGATGGCCTCACCGCGGGCGTCGAGGGCGCCGGTCACCCGTTCGCCGGCGCCGGTGACGGCGGCGACGATGCGCTCGGCCGCTCCGTCGAGCTCCTGCGTCAGGTTCTGGTGCGATCCGGTGATCGCGCCGCGAACGCGCTCGGCATTGGCGACGATCGATTCACGCTGGGCGACGAGCTCGTCGACGAGGGAGCGGATGCGGATCTCGTTGTCGGAATAGGCGCGTTCCAGGGTGGCGATCTCGCCGCGCACCAGGGTCTCCAGTTCGCCGGCACGGGCCAGCGCCCGCTCGACGCCGTCGCCCACGGCCGCGACCTCGCGCCGGACCGTCTGCGACATGGTGAGGACGGCATCGGTGGAGAAGTTCTCGGGCTCGGCGAGGCGGATCGCCACTTCGCCGACGGCGCGTGCCACGAGGCGCATCTCCTGGGCGCGGACGGCGAGCATCGCCATGATCGCGAACAGGACGATGGGGCCGACGATGGCGGTGGCGCCGACGGCGGCCTGAAGCGCCGTCATCCCGGCAATGAAGCTCTTCAGCTCGCCCCCCGACTGGTTCCAGGCCAGCGCGAGGAGGGCGGCGAACCAGAGAGCGGAGACGATGGCGGCGACGATGTAGGGCGTGCCCGACGGCCGCACGCGCAGGGTCTGCTGCAGGATGCCGATGTTCTGGCGGTCGTCGTTGGCGACCATGGAGCGGTCCGGCGGCAGCAGGCCACCCTCCCGGCGCGGCCGGTTGCGGTCCGGCGGCGGCAGGTCGGAGGCCAGGGGCTGGTCGAGATCGAGGCGCGGGGGAGCGAGGCGACCGCTGGGGTCGCTCAGGGGATCGTTGTCGCCGACATCGGGAAGCCGCGGTTCGACGCGCGGTTCCGTCGCCTGCGTCGAGGGGAAGTCCAGGTTGAGGGCCTGCTCGATGGCGGAAAGAGCCGCCTCGGCCGGGTCCTTGAGCTTCTTTTCCGTGGCCATCCAACGCCTCGTTACGCAGGTCGTCGAGACCGGCCGCATCCGGTGATCGACGACATTTTTACCAATTTACCAAGGAACTTTAGACCTCGGCGCGAGACCCGGATACCCGAGTGGGTCGAACCGTCCAAAAAACCTTAACGGAATGGTTACCAAGCGTGTGGCCGGTTTCATTCCGTCGGCTTTATGCATGATGCCGCAAGGCTTAAACGGAAGCGAACGATCTCGGACGCTCCTGTGGATAGACTGGTGGAGGGGCGCTCGAACGCCCGGTTGGGTTAAGGCGAGGCGACGGGTGACCAGTCTGATCGATCGTGCCTACCTCGCCGAGCAGACTTTCGGCGACGTCGACCTCGCCCTGGAACTGCTCGTGCTCTTTTCCGGCCAATGCCGCCGGCTGCTGCCCGGGATCACCGATCCGCGCCTCGACGACCACCACCGCGCCGACCTCGCCCACACGTTGAAGGGCTCCGCCCTCGGGGTCGGCGCCGCGCGGGTCGCCGAACTCAGCGCCGTCATCGAGGATGGCCTGAGGCGGGGGGGCGGCGTTCCGGACCCGGCCTATGGCGCGCTGGCCGATGCGGTAGAGGCGACCCTGTCGGAAATCGACGCACCCGCCTGATCTCGGCCGCAGGGACGGAACGGGTCGGCGTCTGCGGCGTAAGCGCAGGAATGTGAGGCGATGAGGCCGGTGCCGCTTGCATTCACCGGGCCGCGCCTTCAAGGCAGTCGCGCCGCACAACCGGCCGCAGACGCGTTGTACGAGCCTGGAGTCTTCGATGCCTAAGATCACCTACGTCGACCATGCTGGAACGGCCAGGACCGTGGAAGCCGACGTAGGATCGACCGTCATGGAAGCGGCGATCCGCAACAACGTACCGGGGATCGACGCCGAATGCGGCGGCGCCTGCGCCTGCGCCACCTGCCACGTCTATGTGGATGCCGAGTGGGTCGATGCCGTGGGACCGGCCGAACCGATGGAGCAGGACATGCTCGATTTCGCGTCCGACGTGCGTGCGACGTCCCGCCTGTGCTGCCAGATCCGGATCAAGCCGGAACTCGACGGCCTGACGGTCATCACGCCGGCTCGCCAGGGCTGAGCGGGCGTCGGCCGAGACTCTCGGCGAAGCGCAGCAGATACCCGTCGGGGTCCTGAACCAGGAATTGCCTGACGCCGACTTCCATCTCCCCGACCCGGTACCAGGCCTCGTGCGCGGGCCGGAACAGGGGCCAGGACGCGGAATCGAGGGCCGCCAGGATCGGATCGACGGCATCGACCGCGATCTGAAGGTTGATCCCGCGGCCGAGCGGCGGTTCGAGCCGGCCCGTCCGCCAGTTCCCGTTGGCGACATTGAGCATCACCTGCGCTCCGCCCCTCTCGAGATAGGCGAAGCCGTTCTCCGGTCGGGAATAGGCGACCGTAAATCCGAGCGTCCCGCACCAGAAGGCGAGGCTGGCGGCCAAGTCGTGGACGTCGAGTTCCGGAACGAGGGGGCTGAACCCGCCCTCGGGCAGCCTGTCGCCGGTCATCTCACCAGCGCCCGCATGGCCCCGTCGATCCCCTCGATGTTGAGCGGAAACATCCTGTCCGAGACGATTCTGCGGATCATGCCGATCGACTGGGTATAGGCCCAGTGCTCGGCGGGGACCGGGTTGAGCCAGACCGATTTCGGAAACCGTTCGAGCACCCGTTCCAGCCAGACCTGTCCCGGCTCCTCGTTCCAATGCTCCACCGAGCCGCCCTGCATGGCGATCTCGTAGGGGCTCATGGAGGCGTCTCCGACGAAGACGGCACGGTAATCGGGCGGGTAGGTGCGCAGCACGTCGAGGAGCGGGATCGCCTCGTCGTGGCGCCGGCGGTTCTCTTTCCAGACGCGTTCATAGGGGCAATTGTGGAAGTAGAAATGCTCCACATACTTGAACTCGGCACGCGCTGCCGAAAAAAGCTCCTCGGCGAGCGCCACGTGCCAGTCCATCGACCCGCCGACATCGAGGAAGAGCAGGACCTTCACGGCGTTGCGACGCTCCGGGCGCAGCTTCACGTCGAGATAGCCCTTGCTGGCGGTCTCGCGGATCGTGCCGTCGAGATCGAGTTCGTCGGCGGCGCCCGTGCGGGCGAAACGGCGCAGGCGCCGGAGGGCGACCCGCATGTTGCGGGTGCCGAGTTCGACGCCGTCGTCGAGATCCCTGAACTCGCGCTTGTCCCAGACCTTCACCGCGCGAAAGTTCCGGTTGCCGTCCTGGCCGATGCGGATGCCTTCGGGGTTGTAGCCATAGGCGCCGAAAGGTGAGGTGCCGCCGGTGCCGATCCACTTGTTGCCGCCCTGGTGGCGTTCCTTCTGCTCGGCGAGCCGTTGCTTCAGCGTCTCGAACAGCTTGTCCCACCCGAGCGCCTTCAACTCGTCCTTCTCGGCGTCGGTGAGGTACTTCTCGGCGAGCTTGCGCAGCCATTCCTCGGGGATCGCCGTCGGCTCCGCCGCCTCGCCGAGGGTCTCGATTCCCTGGAACACGGTGCCGAACACCCGGTCGAACCGGTCGAGATGGCGCTCGTCCTTCACCAGGGCGGTGCGGGCGAGGAGATAGAACTCCTCGACGCGCTTGCCCGCCAGATCGCGGTCCAGGGCCTCGAGCAGCGTGAGATGTTCCCGCAGCGTGACGGGGATCTTGGCGTCGCGCAGGGCCGTGAAGAAGTGAAGCAGCATGGGGCAGAGAACGCGCGAACCGGGCGTCCGGGTCAAGGGTGTCCGCGCACCGGTCATGCCCACCGGAAGGGTCGGTCGACGACGCCGGACTCGTGAGCCGGATAACGGAAATAATCCTGAATTCAGTGAGACATGGGCGCCACTTTCCCTCTCCGGCGCCGACGAAGCTGGGTATAAGTCCGGTTTTCTGTTGATATCACCGCCTACTGTGTTCTTCGCACCTTCAACATTGTCATTGAAATCAAACAGCTGGGAGACAGAGTGAACGCCAAGTCAGGGCCGGGGTATTTGGCAGAGTAAGGGTGGACGTCATGGCGCTCGTCTTGCGCTCCTTGAGTGATTTCAAGCGGTTTCTGGCGAAGCCGGGCGCGACGATTCAGATCGTGCGGAACACCTTCATCGAGCGCCAGCCGGCCTCGTTTCAGGAAGCCTATCGCCAGAAGGGCATGTACGAGCCGCGCACCGTCCAGGCGATCTCGAAGAAGGCGGCGGTCTTCGCCATCAAGGGCCATCCGACGACGGTCTGGCTCTATTGGGACAAGGGCACGCGGAACTGGCGCTATTCCGGCGACACCCTGGCCGTCCCGCTCAATACCGGCGTGGGGCCGCCCGACGAGATCATCTACCGCTGCAGCTTCGCGCCGGGATCGGAGCCGAAGGCCCGTGCGCCCGCCCGTACCAAGACCGTCGATCCCGCGCCCGCATCGCCGGGGGACAAACCGACCCCCACCATGCCCGAACGCGGCCAGGGCCGCCTGTTCTAACTTCTTCCGCTCATCGTGATCCGTCTCGATCCGTGATCGGTCGGTCAGCACCGTCCGGCCAAATCTATGTTTTCAAGATCATCGCGGCTTCATGCCGGCGTCTTGAGACGATCGACACCCCGAAATTATACCGCGCTCCGGTACTCGCAATAGCATTCGTTGGTCGATGTGCCTGAATTCAGGCTCTCTCCCGAGTTATCCACTTCCCCGACATTGTTGCTGCGCCGCTCTGTCCGGAATAAGACACAACGCCGGATCGATCAGGCGCTCTTCGCGGGCTGCTCGTCTTTGGCAGGTGTCTCCCGAGCTTCCGTCGCCTTGCCCGCGTCGACATTCTTGCCCACGGTGCGGCGTGCACGGAAGGCCGGCCTCACCTCGGTTTCCTTGCGCTTGAGCATGGCGCGGTACTCGTCGCGCCGCTCGTGGATCGAGGCGATGACGAGGCCCATGGGGACGCCCACATCGACCAGCACGGCTTCCGAGAGCTGCAGGGACGCTTCGATGGTCTCGGGTACGGCGTCGTCGACGCCCATCTCGTAGAGCGCCGTGGCGTGGCGGGCGTCGCGGGCGCGGGCGACGATGGTGATGTCGCGGCGCTCCGCGCGCGCCGCCTCCACGACGGCCTCAACGGCCCGGGGATTGTCCAGGGTAACGACGAGGGCGCGGGCATTGGCGATGTCGCAGCGGCGCAGCAGTTCCGGGTTGGAGGAATCGCCGAAATAGACCGGGTTGCCGAGGCGGCGGTGCTCGGAGACGCGGGCCGCGTCCGCATCGAGGGCGAGATACGGGATCTTGTGGCGGGCCAGCATCTCCCCGACCTGACGTCCGACCCGGCCGTAGCCGGCGATGATGACGCGGTTCTGCTGCTTGTCCGGCACCGGCTCGGCGCGGGCGCGGCCGAGATTGGAGCGGGACATCCGCTTGCCGAGGCGCCGGGCCAGGCTCGCCAGCCCCGGAATCGCGATCATCGTCACCGTGGTGACGATCAGCGCCGCCTGGCCGAGGCCATCCGGCACGAGCCCGCCCGCGATGGCGCCGCCGATGAGGACGAAGGCGAATTCGCCGCCGGGGCCGAGGAGGAGTGCGGCTTCGAGCGCGACGCCGCGCGGGATGCGCAGGAACCGGGCCGCCACGAGGATCACCGCGCCCTTGATCAGGATCAGCCCGATGGACAGGCCGAGGATGGTCTTCGGCGCCGCCATCAGCTGGGCCGGGTCGAGGTTCATGCCTACCGACACGAAGAAGACCCCGAGCAGCAGGCCCTTGAACGGATCGATCGTCGCCTCGATCGCCCGGCGATACTCCGTCTCCGCCAGGAGCAGGCCCGCGACGAAGGCGCCGAGTGTCATCGAGAGGCCGCTCGCCGCCGCCGTCAGGGCGGTCGCCACGATGACGAGGAGGCAGGCGGCCATGAACAGTTCCGGCGAACGCGTCCGGGCCACGAGCTGGAACAGGGGCCGCAAGGCGAGGCGGCCCGCCACCACGATGAGCACGAGGGCGATGGCCGCCTGTCCGAGCGCCAGGGCGAGTGCGCCGCCGACATCCGCCCCGTCGCTGCGGCCGAGCACCGCGATGGCGAACAGCATCGGCGCCACGGCGAGATCCTGGAACAGCAGCACGGCGAAGCTGGCGCGGCCCGCGGGCGTGTTCAGGCGCTTCTGTTCGGCCAGGACCGGCAGGACCACGGCGGTGGAGGACAGGGCGAGCGCCAGGCCGACGATGACGGAGGCGGCCAACGGCACTTCGAGGGCGAAGAGGATGATGCCGATGACGAGGGAGGAGGCGAGCACCTGCGCCGAACCGAGCCCGAAGACGAGGCGGCGCAGGGTGCGGAGACGCTCCCATGACAGCTCGACGCCGATCATGAACATCAGGAAGATCACGCCGAATTCGGCCAGATGCGCGATCTCGGACCGGTTGCCGATGGTGAAGATCGAGACCCATGGCACCGTGTCGGCCAACCGCCCCAGGCCGAACGGCCCAAGGATCGCGCCCGCTCCGATGAAGCCCAGAACCGGACTGATGCGCAGCCGGTGGAACAGCGGCACCACCACGCCTGCGGTGACGAGAAAGATGATCGCTTCCTTGTAGGATCCGGCGTGAACGTCCGTCATCGAGCTGGGCAAACTCCCGAGGGTGGTGCGCGACGCTGGCCGAGACGGGGCAGCCGAAGTTCTGCACAGGGAACTCCGGCCGCGGGAATCCATCGGGTCGCCGGCAGCGATGAGAGCATGCAAGCCCATGTGCCGCCTGGGCAACCGGCTTTTTGCCGGCCCATGCGGATTTGATCCTTCGCCGTACTCAGCCATGCATGCGGGACGCGCTGGCGCGGACGGGGTTTTGCGCTGCGATACGGAATGGCGCAAAAACGGCACAATGGCCGCATAGGGCGGAACTTAACGATCGGTTAAGTCCCAGCCTACCTCACGGTTTGTTGCGTCGTTCGTCGCGTTTTTTGAAGACACGAGTGCCTCATGCGAAAGTCGCCGCCCAACCGGGATGTTCAGCGCGAACGACGTGACTGGATCCGTGAGTCCGAGCGCTGGACGCACGAGCGCCATCTCGAGAAGGGGTACCGGATCAAGTGGGGCTATGTCGGGATCGCGTATCTCGTCGAGTTCATGGTCATCGGCGCGTCCCTTTGGGGCGCCTGGCTGTTCGCCGGGGTCTACAGCGACGGGGACGACAAGGCCTTCTACTTCATGCTCCTCGCGCCGCTGGTCTACGCGGCGGTGGAACTCTGCCGCGTGCCGCTGGGCATTCTGGCCCGCACGCAGCGCTCCTACTTCATCCGGGCGCTGGCCATCGTCGGCATCATCTTCGCCGCAGGCGTCACCACAAAATCGGTGTCGCAGCTCGGCGAGATGATGTTCCACCCCCGCCTGATGGATGCGGCCAAGGCCAAGACCGCCCTCAAGGACGCGCAGGCCGACCGCTCGACCATCGACAACCGCATCGCCGCCGCCGATGCCCGCGTCGCCCAGTACACCACGGAACTCGACCAGATCGAGAAGCGCGCCGCCGAGAACGCGAGCCAGCTTTCGGCCTTGCCCGCCCAGCGATGTGAGCGCGTCTCGGGCACCAACAGCAAGGGCCAGCGCTATTCCAACCTGAAATGCGTCACCGATCCGCGCACCGCCACCCTGAATGCCAGTGTCGGCAAGGCCGGCGCCGACCGGGCGGTGGTGACGAAATCCCTCGAGGAAGCGCGCAAGGCGCGCGCCGAACTCGACCGCGGCATGGCCGAGCGCAAGGTCGCCGATGCCGAGCAGGCCTACCGCAATTCGGTGAACCGCTCGCAGCTCCACTCCTTCACCGCCATGGTCTACGGCGTCGACCCGATCGATGTGACCGACGCGCAGGTCCACGCCTTCCTGCGCATCTTCGTGTTCGTTCCGGCCCTCTGCGCCGCCTTCGCCTCGACGATCCTGGCGCTCTGCGCGGTCTCGGTGCGCAAGACCTTCATGGACGAAGACGATCTCGGCGCCGCCGTAAATCTCGAGGCGACGCCCTACATGCTCGACTCGATCACCGATTCCATTCGCCAGGAGATGGGCCTTACGCCGCCCAAGCCCGTGCGTGACGTGACGCCGACGGGTGAGGTGATCCCGCTGGATCGCCGGACCGCGCCCAGTGCCAACTTACCGCCCGTGGCCAGCGCGGGAGCCGGCGCATGAGCATCCACGCATCGGGGACGCCGGAGAACGTGGTTCTCGCCCAGAGCGTCAATGGCCGCCTCCGGGCCGAGACGCGGATCACCGCCGCCCGGGCCTTCCTGTTCCGGGCCATCGGGGCGGGAGCCTTCGCGGCGCTCGCCGGCATCGGCATCGGCGCGGCGTCCTACGGCTACGCCTACATGAACCAGTTCGACTCGGCCGCCGAGAAGATCGCCGCCGCCATGCAGGCCGCGCTGTCCGACGTGACCTTGAAGACCAAGGGTGAGGTGACGCTCACCGACAACGTCCTGAAGCTCGAAGGCGGACCCGTCCGCTCCTCCCCGTCGCCGACCCAGGCCCAGCTCGGCAAGGACGCCGCCCCCGCCTCCAAGGCCACGGTGAACACCACCTTCACGGTGTTCAAACAGGTCCCCTACATGGACGGCCAGATCGTCACCGGCTGGAACTTCCGCGCCAACGAGGAAGTGCCCTTCCAGCAATATTGCTACTTCTCCCGCCGGACCAACGAGGCCAAGGGCCAGGTCGAGATGAAGATCGATCTCGCCATGGACGGCAAGGTTCTGCCGCAACCGCAGAAATCCGACGTGAACCTCGCGATCCTGGCCTCGAACTGCGTGTGGAGCGACGGGAAGTCGCTCTGAGGGCTCTACGCTTCAGCCGAATTTCGGTAGTGGGAGGGCACCAGTCGCCATCCCGCTTCGGGGAAGCGCGCATCGGCTGCTCTGCAGAGGCTGAAGCTTCCCAATGGATGAAGCCGCAACAGAAAGCCGACGCCTCATGCGCTTTACCGGTACCGCCGATTACGTCGCCACCTCGGATCTCACCACCGCCGTCAACGCGGCCATCGTGCTGGAACGGCCGCTCCTGGTGAAGGGCGAGCCCGGCACCGGCAAGACCGTGCTGGCGGAAGAGATCGCCAAGGGGCTCGGCGCGCCGCTCCTCACCTGGAACGTCAAATCCACCACCAAGGCGCAGCAGGGCCTCTACGAATACGATGCGGTCTCGCGCCTGCGCGACAGCCAGCTCGGCGATCCGCGCGTGTCGGAGATCGGCAACTACATCCGGCGTGGCAAGCTGTGGGAGGCGTTCACGCATCCCGAGCGGCCGGTTCTCCTCATCGACGAGATCGACAAGGCCGATATCGAGTTCCCCAACGACCTGTTGACCGAACTCGACCGGATGGAGTTCCACGTCTACGAGACCGGCGAGACGATCCGCGCCGAGCGCCGCCCCATCGTCATCATCACCTCGAACAACGAGAAGGAACTGCCGGACGCGTTCCTGCGCCGCTGTTTCTTCCACTACATCAAGTTCCCCGACGCCGAGACGCTGAAGGCCATCGTCGAGGTGCATTACCCCGGCATCAAGCACCGCCTCGTGGAGGAGGCCCTACGGGTCTTCCTCGAGACGCGGGAGGTGCCGGGTCTGAAGAAGAAGCCCTCCACCTCGGAATTGCTGGATTGGCTCAAGCTCCTCGTCTCGGAGGATGTCTCGCCAGAGACCCTGCGAGAGCGCGATGGCCGCAAGCTGATCCCGCCGCTCCACGGGGCGCTCCTGAAGAACGAGCAGGATGTCGGCCTGTTCGAGAAGCTGGCCTTCATGATGCGGCGGGAGGGGCGGGGCGGCTAAGCAAGCTTAGCAAAGGTGGTCACCGGTTTTGCGTTTTAAAACCTGCTGAGGACCACCTTCGGCCGAGCTGCGCTCGCCGGCGCCATTCAAACCCGACCTCGTGTCCCCATCCTGCAAGCGGACCGCTCCCATGAAGATGAAGAAGCTCGGCCGCACCGGCCTCGACGTGTCGCCGCTCTGCCTCGGCTGCATGACCTATGGCATTCCCGAGCGCGGCCCCCATCCCTGGACCATGCGGGAGGACGAGAGCCGCCCGCTCATCCGGCAGGCGATCGAGCTCGGCATCAACTTCTTCGACACGGCGAACTACTATTCCGACGGGACCAGCGAGGAGATCGTCGGGCGTGCCCTCAAGGACTTCGCCGACCGCGACAGCGTCGTGCTCGCGACGAAGTGCTATTATCCGCTCAAAGACCAGCCCAATGCCGGCGGCCTCTCCCGCAAGGCGATCTTCGCCTCCATCGATGCCAGCCTGAAGCGCCTCGGCACCGACCATGTCGATCTCTTCCAGATCCATCGCTGGGATTACGGCACCCCCATCGAGGTGACGATGGAGGCCCTCCACGACGTGGTGAAGGCCGGCAAGGCCCGCTATATCGGCGCGTCCTCCATGTACGCCTGGCAATTCGCCAAGGCCCTGTTCACCGCCGATCTCCATGGCTGGACCCGGTTTGCGACGATGCAGGACCATTACAACCTCCTCCACCGCGAGGAGGAGCGCGAGATGCTGCCGCTCTGCGCCGATCAGGGTATCGGTGTGCTGCCCTGGAGTCCGCTGGCGCGCGGGCGTCTGACCCGCGACTGGCACGAGCGGAGCGCCCGCCAGGATTCCGACGAGGTCGGCAAGCGGCTCTATGCCTCCGCGGAGGAGGCGGACCGGGCCATCGTCGGCAAGGTGGCGGAGATCGCGCAAGCGCGCGGCGTGTCGCGGGCGCAGGTGGCTTTGGCCTGGGTGATCCAGAAGCCGATCGTCACCGCGCCGATCATCGGGGCATCGAAACCCACCCACCTGACCGATGCCGTGGCGGCCCTCGACCTCGCGCTCGATGCCGACGAGATGTCCGCCCTCGAAGCGCTCTACACGCCGCACCCCGTCGTCGGCTTCCAGTAAGGTCCATCCTCCATGCGCCGCCTGATGCTCCTGCGCCACGCCAAGTCCGACCGTTCGCCGGGCGTGCGCGATATCGACCGTCCGCTGAACCCGCGCGGAGTCAAGGCCGCGCCGCAGATGGGGGCCTATCTCGCGGCGCAGGATCTGATCCCCCGGAAGGTCGTCGTCTCTCCATCCTTGAGGACGCGACAGACCTGGGAGGGCATGTCCGCCGCCCTCGGCAACCCCGAAACCGAGATCGTCGATGCGATCTACGAGGCACCGGACAGCGCGCTGCTCGAGGTCATCCGGGCGACGCCGGCCGACATCCGGACCCTGCTCATGATCGGGCACAATCCCGGCCTGCAGGATCTCTCCCTCGATCTCGTAAGTGACGGTCCCCGTGAGGCGAGGGCGCGGCTCTCGGTGGAATTCCCGACCGCGGCGCTCGCCGTCATCGATATCGAGGGCGAGGCCTGGACCGGGTTCCGTCACCGTGCGGGCCGGCTCGAACGGTTCGTGACGCCCAAGGGCCTCGACCGCGACGACGCCGCCTAAGGCTATGTCGATCGATTGAACGGATCACCGGCTGGGCCGTTGCTCAGTGCCATGGCCCGCCACCGCTGATCCCGTGTTCGTCACCACGCTTCTCGTCCTGACATCCCTGATGCCGCGCATGGGTATCGGCCTCGACGCCGTGACGTCCGGCCTCGCTCGCGCCGAATCGGCCGTGGCGATGGTTGCCCCTCCCTCCGAGACCCCGAGTTTTCTCGCCAGCGAGAGGGCGGTGTCGAACTGGCGCGCGGAGGCGGGGACGACCTTGCGTCCCGCTTCGCTCGCCCTGGTGGCCCGCTATGCGCCGGTCCCGCCCGCTTTCGTCGCGCGCTGCGTCAAGCTCAACAATTACTGGTGCATCAAGAGCGCCCGGTGGCGGGGCGAGATCGGCAGCGATGCCGAGGGGCATACCGGGTTCGCCACCGCCGGCGACGGCGCCGACGCGGCGGCCTCCCTGCTGCGGCGCTATTATCGCGAGTTCGGCCGCCGCAACGCCCTGTCCATCGTCCGCCGATGGGCGCCGGCGGAATGCTCCGTTTCGAGCGGCGGGGGATCGGGCGGAAAGGTCTCCACCGGCCTCGCGCCGCTCGGTCTCGGCAAGACGGTTCGCGCCCGCTACCTCGCCCGCCATGCGCGCGGAGGCATGCGAATGCCCCGCACGGTCGCGCGGGGCGGGCCGCTGCGGGTTCAGCCCTGGTCGCCGCTGGCGAGGATGGCGGGTGGGCCGAAGCCCCGGCCCATCCGTGTCGCGGGGGCGGCCGAGACGATCGGCCGGCCGGCGATCACGCCGATCATCGCGAGCCCGTCCGAGACCGGGGCGACATCGCCGTCCTCCCGGCTGGCAGACCGGTTCGCAGCGGAATCCGCGGCTTTGCCCGCCCTCGCGGCCGGGATGCCGGGCCTTCGGCTGCAGGATCTGGCGGCACCGGCGCCGCTCTGCGGCAATGACGAGGTCCGCATCCGCAATTACGCCACCCGGATCGCCGCCAGCGTCGGCCTCAAGGTCGAGGACGATCTGTCTCTGTTCGATGCCGATGGCCGGCCCTCGCCCCGTCTCGCCCCGGTGATGCTCGCCATGTCGGCGGTGGAACTCGGCGTGCTGCGGGCAGGACCGGATCTGGTCGAGGCCGCCATCGCACGGCTCGCCGCCGCCCAGGTCGATCCTGGCGAAGTCGATCCCGGCCAAGTCGATCCCGGCGCGGTGGAGCGATGACGCGTCCGGTTCTTGCGTTCGCCTGAGACGCGCGCCACCTCACCCC
Source organism: Methylobacterium sp. WL19 (assembly GCF_008040005.1). NCBI lineage: Bacteria > Pseudomonadati > Pseudomonadota > Alphaproteobacteria > Hyphomicrobiales > Methylobacteriaceae > Methylobacterium > Methylobacterium sp. WL19. Next base: position 4,064 of record NZ_VRVC01000085.1, on the reverse strand, counting down.
TGCATTCGCCACCCATCCTCCCCCTCCGGCCAAACGAGACCCTCGCTTCATGATCAGCTTCGCCTCGCGCGCGGGCTCCGCGATCCAGGCCTTCGCCGAGGCATCCAGCGATCTCCTGATCCAGCCGACCCTGAGGCTCGGCGTCACCGGTCTCGCGCGGTCGGGCAAGACGGTGTTCACGACCGCGCTGATCCATCATCTGGTGGAGACCCATGCGCTGCCGGCCTTCGCGCCCGCGCATGAGGGACGGCTGCGCCGGGCCCGCCTCGTGCCGCAACCCGACGACGACGTTCCGCGCTTCCCCTACGAGGATCATTTCGCGGCCCTGACGGAGCAGCGCCTGTGGCCTCGCTCCACCGACCGGATCAGCCAGTTCCGCCTCGCCATCGAATACGAGCGCAAGGGCGGCTGGCGCTCCGGGCCGGGCACGCTGATGCTCGACGTGGTGGATTATCCCGGCGAATGGCTGCTCGACCTCGCGCTGATCGACCAGAGCTACGCGGAATGGTCCGCCGCCACCATCGCGGGCACGCGCCGCACCGGGCGATCCGCCATCGCGGCGCCCTGGCTGGCGGTGCTGAAGGACCTCGACCCGTCCGGCCCCCTCGACGAGGTCGTGGCCGAGCGCGCCAGCATCGCCTTCACCGCCTATCTCACTGCGTTGCGCGCCGGGCCGGAATCGGTGGCGACCACGCCGCCGGGCCGTTTCCTCATGCCCGGCGACCTCGCCGGATCGCCGGCTCTCACCTTCGCGCCCCTCGACGCGCTCCCGGAGACGATCGTCCCGAACAGCCTCGCGGGACTGATGGAACGGCGTTTCGAGGCCTACAAGGCCAAGGTCGTGGAGCCGTTCTTCCGCAACCATTTCCAGCGGGTTGACCGGCAGATCGTCCTCGTGGACGTGCTCGCCGCCGTCGATGCCGGGCCGGCCGCCCTCGCCGAGTTGGAAGAGGCGCTCGACACCGTGCTCCTCAGCTTCCGGATCGGCCGCAACACCATCCTGTCGCGCCTGTTCGCGCCGAGGGCGGACCGCATCATGTTCGCCGCCACCAAGGCGGATCACCTGCACCAGACCAGCCACGACCGGCTGGAGGCGTTGCTGCGGCTCCTCGTCTCCCGCGCCATGCGCCGGACAGAGGCGGCCGGTGCCCGCGTCGGCACCGTTGCGCTGGCTTCCGTGCGGGCCACGCGGGAGACCACCGTCCACGACGACGGCATGACCCTGCGCGCTGTGTCGGGAACGCCCGAGGCGGGCGAACACGTGGGCGACGAGGTCTTCGACGGTCGGAGCGAGGCGGCGGTGTTCCCCGGTGAGTTGCCGTCCCGGCCCGAATCCGTGCTGGAAGGCGCGGTGCCGCCCGGCTCCCTTCGCTTTCCGCGCTTTCGCCCCCCGCTGGTCCGGCCCGATGCCCATGGCCGCCCCGGCCACCTGCCGCAGATCCGCCTCGACCGTGCGATGCAGTTCCTCATCGGCGACAAGCTGACGTGAGCGCCGCCGTCCGTCATCCCATCCCGCCCGCCGACCTCATCCTGAGGTGCCGCGCCAGCGGCCTCGAAGGAGGGTTCCAGGCTCCGCTGCGCGAACTGGAGGGCTCCTTCGAGGCCTCCGCTCCGCTCCGGCACCTCAGGATGAGGTGGGCGGATGGGGGAAGGCCGGTCTCGCAGTTTGCCTATTACGCCTCAGACAGGGTCCACCCATGACCTCTCCGAACCGTCCCCGCGCCTTCCGCATCCCCGCCGCCGAGCCGGCCGAGGGACTGGAGGGCATCGTTCCGCCGCCGGTGCCGCCGAACGCGGTCAGGATCGTCGAAGAGCCGTTTGAGATCGTCGAGGCGGCGGACGGCACCGCCGTGCCGGTGGCTCCGAAATCGCGGGCGCCCTGGCTGTCGGTGCTGATGCTGGCTTTGGGCGGCCTCGTCTCGCTCGGGGTCGGCCTGTCGCTGGAGCGGATGATCGCCGACCTGTTCTCCGCCGCGCCCTGGCTCGGCGGGGTCGCCCTGGCTCTCCTCGTCCTCGCGGCCATCGCCTTCCTCGCCCTGGTGATGCGCGAACTCGCGGGCATCTGGCGCGAGCGCCGGATCGAGAAGCTCCGGGCGAAGGCCATCGAGGCCATCGCCACGCGGGATCACACCGGCGCGCAGGCGGTGGTCGCCGAGCTTTGCGACCTCTACGCCACGAGGACCGGGCTCGCGGCCGGCCGCCAGCGCCTGAAAGCCCTGGGCGATACCATCCTCGACGTGGACGACCGGATCGGGCTCGCCGAGCACGAACTGCTCGAACCCCTCGACCGGCAGGCCCGCAATGCCATCGCCTCGGCCGCCAAGCAGGTCTCGGCGGTGACGGCGCTCAGCCCGCGCGCCATCGTCGACGTGGCCTTCGTGGTCTTCGCCGCCGTGCGCCTCCTGCGCCAGATCGCGACGATCTATGGCGGACGGCCGGGTTTCCTCGGGTTCCTGCGCCTTGCCCGCGCCGCCTTCGCGCATCTCACCGTCACGGGCGGGATGGCGGTGGGCGAGAGCATGATCCAGCAGGTCCTCGGCCTCGGCATCGCCGCGCGGGTCTCGGCGAAGCTCGGAGAGGGCGTGCTCAACGGCCTGATGACCGCCCGGTTCGGCCTCGCCGCCCTGGCGGTCTGCCGCCCGCTCCCCTTCGTCAGGGAGGAACCTCCGCGCCTGTCGGACGTGGCCGGGGAGTTGCTGAAGCCGATGGGCGGGGCCGAGAAGGCGTGACTCAGAGCCCCTTGAGGAAGCCCGCCAGGCGCATCAGCCCTTCCGGCCACGGACCGTGCCCGCTCGCCACGTTGATGTGGCCGGATTCGCCAGCGTCCACCAGGGCGGAGCCCCAGGCATAGGCGAAGTCCTCGGCCCTGTCATAGGCGCAATAGGGGTCGTTGCGGCTCGCCACCAGCAGTGACGGGAAGGGCAGGGGATCGCGCGGCACCGGCGCGAAATCCGTGACGCTGGACGGCAGGTCCGGCGTCCGCTCCACGTCCGGGAACGCCACCAACAGGGCGCCCCGCACCTTGCCCTCGGGAAAGGCGGGCGCGGCCTGGACGGAGGCGACCACGCCGAGGCTGTGGGCGATGAGCATCACCGGCCGCGTCGCCGCCTCCACCGCCTCGACGATGCGTGCGCGCCACGATGCCGCTTCGGGATGGTGCCAGTCGTCCTGCTCGACGATGCGGGCATTGGCCATGCGGGCGGCCCAGCCGGCCTGCCAATGGCCGTCTTCCGAGCCTGCATAGCCGGGGAGGATGAGGATGTCGCAATCGGCGAGCTTCATTCTGCCCCGATAGCGGCTCGCTCGCGCGGCGTCGAGACGGGTGAGGGGAATTGGGCAGGCGTCACCGCGCCGAGTGAGATGCCTCCGGGCTGCGAGAGGCGGCGGCCCATCATTTTCATCGAGCGCCCGCGCGGATCACGGTTTCCCGCGTTAGCCGAGTGTCGCGCGCTCAGGCGTGCCCAGGAGGATGGACATGACGAAGCTCTTCATCGCCAATATCCGCGCAGCCAAGGGCTTTCGCCCGTTGGTCACGGTCCGGGCTGCCGCCGAAGGTGAGGCCAAGGTCTTTCTCGCCGCGGCCTATCCCGACGACGAGATCGTCGATGTGGTCGAGCCGAGCGACTGGGTCAGCGATGCCGATACCGGGTCCGCGCCGGGTGATATCCGCGAGCATGCCGGCGTCGAATGGCAGTCCCCGTGAAGCGTGAACGAGACGAGGGGGCGACGGCTCCCCTCGATTCCGGCGCGGCTTTCATTGGCTAGAACTGCGCCCGACCACCGCCGTCCCAGACCATCGGCCAGCCCCGACACGGCCATGAGGAAGGGCCTCCGGAAATGGACCAGGCCCGGGCCGCTCCACACCGTGAACCGCTCCGTGCAGCCGGTGGTGTTCATCGCGCATCGCAGAGGGACGAGACAGAAGAGATCGCGCCCTATGGGCCTTCCCGCAGGGCATCGACGGCGTGACCGGCGAGGTTGGCCCCCAGGAGCCGCTCGGCGTCGAAGCCGCCCAGCGGCCGAAAGCGGCCGGGCAGGTCGGCGATGGCGCGCTGCCGCCGGAG
>NZ_VRVC01000084.1:0-23376 GCF_008040005.1 Methylobacterium sp. WL19 | reverse complement strand
CCGCTGGGGAGACCACGGGCGCCGTCGCCGATGGCGCCCGCCCTGTCGGCCGCATCGGCATTCCGTAGCGACGGTGTCCACACGGCCCCAGGATGTCAGCCGCCGCATGAGCACCACAGATCACCCTGCCCGGTCCGGCGCGATGCCCGGCATCGCGGGCGTCGCCGGCCGGGGAAGCCGGGTCTTTCGCGCCGTCCTGAGTCGGACCTCGCGCGTCGGGCTCGTCTTCTACACCCTCGCCCTCGGCGCGGGCTTGGGGTTGGCGACGGCGGATTACGCCACGCGGGGCGGCTATCCGTTCGGTGGCGTTTCGGTGGGGAGCTGGATCGCGTGGCCGCGCACGGGCTCCCTCGGCGCCGACCCCTATGCCCGCGCGGTGAATGCCCGGCGCGGTGAGATTCCCCTGGCGGTGGGAGAGGGGCTGCTTCTCACCGCCTCCCAGGACGACGAGGGCCGCGCCCTCAATGCCGCCTGCACCTACCGGATCGCCGGCGCGACGCCTCCCGCCAGGGCCTGGACCATCACCGTCGCCGGGCGCGGCAAGCGTGACCCCGAACGGCCTGTGCTGCGCGAGGGCTTCACCTCCACGGAGGTTCTGCGCGACGTCGACGGGCGCTTCTCCATCGTGCTCGCTTCGGACGTCCAGCCCGGCAACTGGCTGCCCATGCCGCGCGCCGCCGGGCCGGTGCGGCTCGCGCTCCGTCTCTACGACACGCCGGTGGCGGCCAGCGCCGGCACGGTGGAGCGGTCTGCGGTTCCCACGATCTCCCGCACGGAATGCGCGGAATGAACCCGACCGGCCGTTTCCTTCTCGCGACCCTCGCCGGCCTCGTCCTGGCGGGGCTGGTCCATATCGCCGTGGTGCTCGCGATCCCGAGCCTGTCGGAATCCGACGCCCTGACGAAGGCGCGCACCAGCGAGGCCCTGGACCACGCGATGCCGGTCTATACGCTCTCCACCGGCATCAACCCGGCCCCCACCGAGGCGTGGCTGCCGATCCCCGATCCCTCGGTCGCGGTGGGTATCTGCGCCTACAACCTCGCCGATGGCCCGATGCGGGTCTCCGCCCGGACCGGCGCGCTGATGCTGTCCCTGGCCGTCCATGGGCGGCGGGGAGCCTTCTACGCCGTCACCGACCAGGCGGCGGTTCGCGGCGCCCTGGACCTCGTGATCCTCACCCGCGCCCAATACGACGAGGCCCTGGCCAACGAGGACGAGAACGACGTGAGCCGCGACGTGCGCATCGTCGCCACAGAACGGGAGGGTTTCGTGGTGGTGCGCGTGGTCGCGGCCCTTCCGAGCCAGCGGCAGGCGGCGAACGAGGCGGTCCAGGCCGTCTCCTGCACCATCGACAGTCCCACCGAGGACGCCGCGAAATCCGGCGGCTGACGGCCGACCGACGCCCTGTCCGGGCGGGCGGCCCGTCTCAGTATTTCGCGACGATGGGTCGGGCGGCCTGGGGGGCGGGTGCCTCCACCAATCCGCACCGCGCTTCGGCCGCCGCCGGGAGCAGCGGGTCGAGTATCACCCGGCGCCCGTCGAGACCGGCGAGACTGCGCTCGACCGATACGGCCTCGACCGAGGGGACCTCCACGAGGAGATGCTGCAGGGCGTAGCGGTAACGCTCCGCGCGAACCCCCGTCTCCAGCCGGACCCAGGCCACGAGGCAGCGGTTCTCGGCCACCCGCATGGCGGCCTGCCGGATGCTCTCGTCGTCGAGGCTCTTCACGAAGGGCAGGCTGCGCAGGCGCAGGGTATCGGCATTCGCCACCCGCGCCGCCGTGGCCACGAAGAGCGGGATCAGGCGCGCATCCGCCGTGATGTCGTCCGCCAGTCGGCGATAGCGCGAGACGGGCGAGCGAAAGGGTTCCGCGACCAGGGCGGCATGATAGCTGGTGACGTCGTCCTCGCGCCAGCTCGGCGGCAGCACGCGGGTGCGGGTGAGGTTGGCCAGGGCGTCGGTGAAGGTCTCGCTCTCGGCCGCCGGCATCAGGAAGCGCCAGGCCCGGTCGCGCAGGGTGCGCTCGTCGTCGGTGAGGGAAAAATCCGAGGCCGGCTCGTTGCGGTATTGCGCGGCCAAGGTGCCGGTGGTCGCCACGAGGCTGTTCCAGGCGCTCGGGGCCGGGCGGCCGAAATCGCCTTTCTGGGCGCAGCCGCCCATCAGCAGCATCGCGGCAGCGGATGCGGTCTTGATCAAGCGCCCAGTGGGGGGGACGGGGTGGGACGCCGGCATCGCACTTCCTCGGGTTGACGGTGCCTGCTCGGGCCTCACGGTGACCGGAGGCGTGGGGTGTCAGGAGTGCCGGCGCTGCCGGGGAGCGGATATCGCCGGTTCGGGCATGCGCTCGTAGCGGACGCCGGTGAAAAGCAGGATCTCGCCGCGCGTGGCTCTGTCGTTCTCGTGGTCCCGGCGGAACCGGCGGCCGGAGCCCTGGCGGAACGCCACGACGCTGGCCGTCGGCAGCGGTAGCGAACGGTCTCCCAGACCGACCGATGGCTCACCGGGGTGTGTTTTGGCACTCTGGGACTTGCGGTCAGGCGTCATCGCTGGCGATCCCATCGATCCTCGATACGCACCACCCGAACCCGTCGGAAACGTCCCCTCGAACTCTCCCGGGGCGGATCCCGTCGAATTCTCAATCGATCGTGATGCAGAGCGGAGAGCATCACGAGGTGGTTAATGAAAAGTTTCCGCTCTCCATCGAATCGCGGGAGAGCGCCGGGCGGTGGCGGCAGGGACCGAACCTCAGTGGCAATATCGCCGCAGCCGCGACGCCTGTCGGAACTGAAGCCGCGGAATCTGCTCTGGCGTGCAACTTGCTTTGAATTTTACTGCCCATGGCGGGCGTTTCCTCCCTTGCACTCGGCCCCGCTCCGAAATGAGCGGGGCCTTTTTGTCGAGGGATCTCGAAAAACTGTGACCGGGGCGCCACGCCCATGGTTCCGCTCATATCCAGCCGGAACCGGGACGGTGTCCCGCGCGCTTGCTAAGCCATGGCTGCGCCCGATATGCCGCCACACTCAGATCCGAGCGAAGGACAACGCAGAATGCGCGTGGCGACCACACGATCCTCCAGCCCCTCGAAGGGCCGGTCCCTGGCCCTGAAGGCTGCACCCTTCGCCCTTCTGCTTCTGGCCGCCGGCCCGGCCCAGGCCCAGCGCGAAGACCAGGGCCTGCAACTCGGCTGCGCCAACGATTATTTCCGCCTCTGTGCCGGCGTCGATCCCAACAGCAACGAGGCCGAAAAGTGCATGGAGCGCAACCGTCCCCGCCTGTCGGCCGAATGCCGCAACGCCATCGGCGATTACGACCGTCGCAGCGGTGGCAAGTCCCGGTAAGGGTCAGGCCCGGTCTCCGACATCTCCCGGCAAGAAGCCTGTCGACGGAAGCCAGGCCATCGAATAGGCCTGCGACTCCGGTGGAAGACCGGGGGGCGGCTCCCCCGACCTTCGACCATGCTCGATCGTGAATGAGGCTCGTGCGCCATGGCCCTGACCGTCGCGGTTCAGATGGACCCGATCCAGGCGATCAGGATCGCCGGTGACACCACCTTCGCTCTGCTCTTGGAAGCGCAGGCGCGGGGACACGATCTCCTGTTCTATACGCCGGACCGGCTCTCCATGCAGGGTCAGGTGGTGACGGCGCGGGTCGAGCCCCTCCGGGTCCAGGACGTGGAGGGCGCCCACGCGACCCTCGGGGCCATGCAGCGTGTCGATCTCGCCGATGTGGATGTGGTCCTGATGCGCCAGGACCCGCCCTTCGACATGGCCTACATCACCGCGACCCACATGCTGGAGCGGATCCATCCGCGGACCCTGGTGGTGAACAACCCGGCCGAGGTGCGCAACGCGCCCGAGAAGCTGTTCGTCCTCGACTTCCCACAACTCATGCCGCCGACCCTGATCACCCGCGACAAGGCGGAGATCGAGGCGTTCCGCGCCGAGCACGGCGCCATCGTCATGAAACCCCTGCACGGGCATGGCGGCGCGGCGGTGTTCCGGGTGCTGCCGGAGGACGCCAATTTCGGTTCGATGTTCGATCTGTTCTCGGTGACGTTCCGCGAGCCCTGGGTGGTCCAGCGCTTCCTTCCCAAGATCACCGAGGGCGACAAGCGCATCATCCTGGTGGACGGTGAGCCTCTGGGCGCCATCAACCGTGTCCCGGCGCTCAACGACATCCGCTCCAACATGGTGCGCGGCGGGGCGGCCGCCGCCTCCGATCTCACCGAGCGCGAGCGGAACATCTGCGCCACGATCGGGCCGGAGCTTCGCCGGCGCGGCCTCATCCTCGTCGGTATCGACGTGATCGACGGCAACCTCACCGAGATCAACGTCACCTCTCCCACGGGTATCCGCGCAATCAAGCGGCTCGGTGGACCGGATCTCGCGGTCTCGGTCTGGGATGCGATCGAAGGGCGGCTCTCCGCCTCGGTTTGACGGGATTAAGCCGCCTTTAAGCGCGGCAGCCTAACGCTCGGGGCCGGTTTCAAACCCTCCGGCCCGGTCGATGCACCCCATCACGCAAAGCCATTCTTCCGGCCGGTTCTCCGGAACCTGCCGGTGAGTGGTCGCGCCCTGCCCATACGGCTCGCCCGGATGTTCCTGGTCGGCGGCATCGCGACCCTGCTCTATGCCTGCCTGAGCCTGGTGGGGACGACGGTGGTCGGGCTTCCGCTTCCCCTGGCCTCGCCCCTTTCCTACGCCCTCGCCTCGCTCTGGTCCTATGCCGGTCATCGCTGGCTGACCTTCGGCGACAGACGGCCGGCGCCTCGCGCGGCGTTGCGGTTTTCCCTTCTGACGATGGCCGGCTACGGCGCGGCCGCAGCGATCCCCGCCATCGTCGGCGGGATCTTCGAGGGGCCTTCCTGGCTCTCGATCCTCGCCGTCTGCACCGGGATTCCCGCTGGGAATTACGTGATCCTGAGCCGGCACATCTTTTCCGAGATGCCACAGGATCCTCGACAGCCGGTAGGGCATACGGGATGAGATCCGATCCGGCCTCCATCCCGGTCTCGAGGCAGTCCCCCGGCGGGGCGTCGCGACCGTTCGTGCCGGGGGCGTGGGGAGCCTCGTCGATCCTCGTGTTCCTGGTCGTGGTCCTCACGCTGTCCATCCGCGCCGGTCAGTTGCTCAACGATCCCGACAGCCAGTGGCACATGGCCATCGGCCGCTGGATCGTCGCACATCGCACCGTGCCCTGGACGGACCTGTTCTCCCACACCTTTGCCGGATCGCCCTGGATCGCAAAGGAATGGGCCTCGCAGGTGCTGTTTTATGGGGCCTATGCGGTCGCCGGCTGGTGGGGCGTCTGCATGCTCACCATCCTGGTCGTTGCCGGCTCGCTGGCCGGCCTGCACCTGTGGCTGCAATGCCGTGTTTCCGCCACCGCGGCGCTGTTGGCGATCACGGCCGTGTTCGTGGTCCTCGCGCCGCACCTGCTCGCACGCCCGCACATCCTCACGGTGCCGGTCCTCCTCGTCTGGATGACGGGCCTCGTGGCGGCACTGGAGCGGGGGAGGGCGCCGTCGTTCTGGCTCATCCCGGTGATGGTGGCCTGGGCCAATCTACACGGAAGCTACCCGATCGGCCTCGTCATCGCCGGTATCCTCGCAGGCGAGGGCGTGCTCTCCGGCTCCCGCTCCGAATGGATCGGCAGGGCTTTGCGATGGGCACGCTTCCTCGCCCTCGCCACGGTCGCATCCTGCCTGACGCCCTATGGCTACGTGCCGTTTCTCGTGAATCTCGGCCTGTTCAACAGTGGCGAATCCCTGCCCTTCATCGACGAATGGCAACCCCTCGGACTGAACGGCGCGGGCGTCGTTGCCGTCGCGATGTTCATCGGCAGTATCGTGGTGCTGCTGACAGCCCCCCGAAAAACCCTGTTCCGGCTCGGCGTGGTCACGCTCCTCGGGGTGATGATGATCCGCCACGCGCGCTTCGCGGATCTGTTCGTCCTGGCAGCGCCGATCCTCGTGGCGGGGCCTGCCATGGCGCGATTCCCTGCCCTGCGTGGCGCTCCGACCATCGCCGCCTCACGGGGGCTCGGCCTCATTATCCTGGCCTGTACCGTCGCGGCGATCACGATGGCGGCCCTGGTCTCGCCGCGCCCCAGCGAAGCGATGACGCCACAGGCCGCACTCGACGCGGCGCGCGCACTGCGCCTCACCGGCCCGGTCTACAACGACTACGATTTCGGCGGTTTCCTGATCCGCTCCGGCGTGCCGACCTTCATCGACGGGCGCAGCGATCAGCTCTTCCTCGGCGGCTTCATGAACGGCCTCGACCGGGCGCTCGCCGCATCGGAGCCCGACCGCTTCGCCGCCCTGCTGGCGCGTTACCGCGTCACCTGGGCGCTCGTGCGGCGGGAGGGGCGAAGCGCCGATCAGCTGCGCCGCCTGGAGGGCTGGCGCCTCCTCCATGAGGACGAGACCGCTGCGGTGTATCATCAGGCCGGCGACGCGCCCGCCGCGCGGTAACAGCCCGTATGTCCCCGGCCGAAGCGAATGCCGGCCGGGATCCGCTTCGGACGGAGCGGCCTCGTCGCTTCAGCCCTTCGAGGCGCGGACCGCCAGTTCCGGCTTGTGGTTCAGGGTCTGGAACACGACGCAATAGCGCTCGGTCAGCTTCAAGAGCTGGTCGAGCTTCTCCTGCGGCGCATCGGTGTCGAGGGCGAAGTTCAGGCGAATCGCGCGAAAGCCCACCGGGGCTTCCTTGTCGACGCCCAGCGTGCCGCGGAAGTCGAGGTCGCCCTCGGCGCTGACAGTTCCGGCGCGCAGCTCGATCTCGAGGGCGGTCGCCACCGCTTTGATCGTGACCCCGGCGCAGGCGACCAGCGCCTCGAGCAGCATGTCGCCCGAGCAGAGTTCGAGCCCCGACCCGCCGGTGGCCGGGTGAAGTCCGGCGACGGCGAGCGCCCGGCCGGTCTCGACCTTGCAAGCGATGGAGCTGTCGTCCAGCGTGCCCTTGGCTTTCAGCGTGATGACGGCGGATTCCGGCGCGCTGCGGTACTGGTCTTTCAGCGGGGCCTGGAGCGAGCGCAGGGTGGTGGCGTCCATCGGGTGTGTCCTCGATCGTCTTGGTGCGATTGTGATCTTTTTGTTTGCTTGGGCATCTAACCTGGGATGGAGGCAGACGCCAGAGAAGCCCTCACCACCATTGCGCCGCCTCGGTGGGCGCCGCCGCCTGGGCCGGCTTCAGCGAGCGGTCCAGGGCGGCGAGGATGCGCCGGGTGGCGGCCTCGCTATGCGGCGAGGCCGGATCGCGCGGGCGGGCCAGCGCCAGGGGGATGGCATCGTCCAGGCGGCCGGGCTTGGGGCGCATCACCACCGCCCGGTCGGCCAGCGCCACCGCCTCTCCCACATCGTGGGTGACGATGAGGATCGTCGGCTTCGTCTCCTGCCAGAGGGCGAGGAGATGGCCGTGCAGGTCCTTTCGGGTGAAGGCGTCCAGCGCCGAGAACGGCTCGTCGAGGAGGAGCACGCGCGGGTTCGCCACGAAGGCACGGGCGATGGACACGCGCTGCTGCTGCCCGCCCGAGAGTTCCCTCGGCCAGCGGCGGGCATGTTCGCCGAGCCCGACCATCTCCAGGGCATGGGCGACGCGAGCCCTGCGCTCGGCCTTGGGGAGATGGCTCAGTCCGAAGCCCACATTTTCGGCGACATCGAGCCAGGGCAGCAGGCGGGGCTCTTGGAAGACGAGGCCGACTCCTGGATGCGGCGCTGCGATCGTCTCCCCGTCGAGGGCGATGCTGCCCTCGCTCGCCCGGTCGAGCCCGGCGACGAGCCGTAGCAAGGTGGTCTTGCCACAGCCCGATCCGCCGATGAGCGCCACGATCTCGCCCTGCGGCACGGCGAGGTCGATGCGCTCCAGCGCCCGCGTGCCGTCGGAATAGGTCTTGGACAGGCTATCGAGGGTGAGCATCGCGGGGCGCCAGCCTTCTTCGAACCGGTGAGGGGACCTACAACGTCTCCCGCGCCGTGTCCTGCCAGCGCGTGAGAGGCCGGGTCACGGCGACGAGAACGGTATCGGCGAGCTTGCCGAGGATGGCGAAGGCGATGATCGCGGCGAGGATCTGGTCGGCCTTGCTGAATTGCTGCCCGTCGATGAGGAGGTAGCCAAGCCCTTCGGAGGCTCCCATCAGCTCGGCGGCGACCACGAACAGGAAGCCGAGGCCGAGGCCGGTGCGGAGCGCAGTGAGGGTCGCCGGAAGCACGGCGGGGAGCAGGATGCGCCGTGCGAGCTGCAGGGTCGAGAGCCGGAAGATGCGGCCCACCTCGATCAGCTTGCGGTCGACGGAGGCGATGGCCCCCGCTACCCCGATATAGACCGGGAAGAACACCCCCACCGCGATCAGCGCCACCTTCGGCGTCTCGAGGATGCCGAGCCAGAGGATGAACAGCGGAACCCAGGCCAGGGACGGCACGGCGCGCAACGCCTGGAGCGTCGGATCGAGGATATGGCGGGCGATGGGAAGCGCCCCGGTGAGGGCACCCGCCGCGATGCCGGCCACCGCGCCGAAGGCGAAGCCGAGGGCGACGCGCACCAGCGTCGCCTGAACGTGCATCCAGAGGTCGCCGGATGCGGCGAGATCGTAGAGGGTCACCGCGATCCGGCTCGGCGGGGGCATCAGCCGCCCCTGGGCGAGGCCGGTATGGACGGCGGATTCCCAGCCGATCACCAGGGCGAGGGGCAGGATTAGGCCGAGGGCGACGCGGCCGCCCTGGTCCCATACCGTCTCTCGCCGAGGCTTCGGCGCCGCCTTCGTGTCGTCCGCTTCGGGTCCGGCCACGGATCAGCGGGCGGCAGGCGCGAATTGCGGATCGATCAGCCCGTCCACCGCCGCCTTCACGTCGGTACCGGCGGGGATCACCCCCGCCTGCTGCAGGGCGATGCCGGCGGCGGCGATCGATTCGGCCTGAGCCTTGCCGATGGCGGGCTGGGTCAGGTCGGTGCGCTCGATCTGCCGGGCGATCACCGGTTCGGGCAGCTTCGTCACGGCCACGAGCGCGCTCTTCAGGGCGTCGGGATTCTTGATCGCATAGGTCCGGGCGGTCTCGTAGGCGGCGATCACGGTGCGGACGAGGTCCGGGTTGGCCTTGGCGAAATCCTCGCGCACGTCGAGGACGCCCCAGGTGTTGGCGGCGGCGTCCCGGTAGAACAGCACGTCGTCGCTCTCGATCTCGGAGGCCGCCATCATCGGGTCGAGGCCGGCCCAGGCATCGACATCGCCCCGGTCGAGGGCGGTACGCCCGTCGGCATGCTGGAGCAGGACGAGCTTGGCGTCTTTTTCGGTCAGGCCGGCGCCCTGGAGCGCACGGATGAGGAAGATGTGCGGGTCGGTGCCGCGGGTCACCGCGATGCGCTTGCCCTTGAGATCGGCGGGCTTGGTGATGCCGCTGTCCTTGCGGGTGACCAGCGCCGTCCATTCCGGTCGCGAGAAGACGTAGACCGCCTTGATCGGGTTGCCGTTGATCCGGGCGAGCAGGGCCGCGGCCCCGGCCGAGGACCCGAAATCGATGGCGCCGCCATTGAGGAATTCCAGCGCCTTGTTGGAGCCGAGGGACTGGGTCCAGCGGACCGTGATGCCCTTTTCCTTCAGGGCCTCTTCCAGGAAGCCCTTCTCCTTCAGGATCAGGCTCACCGGGTTGTAGGTCGCCCAATCGAGGCGGATCTCCTTGACCTCCGCCGCCTCACCGGGGCGCGGCATCAGCAGAAGCGACGCGGCGCCGCAGATGACACTCAGGATGGCGCGACGGGACAGAGTCATCGGTCAATCGTCTCCATGGTCCCGGCAGTGACGCGGGGCATCCGAGGTAGCCAGGACCGTTCGTTTCGTCAAACGAATTTTCCGGCAGAGAGAACGATATCCTACGGATTGCCTATCACATCTACGCAGCTGCCTAGCGTTGTCTCTGGTGTCCCTCCGGGAACATGATAACGGGTTTGCGCATGTTCGACGCCGCCGACGCCCTCAAGACGGTCCTCACCACTCTCGACCGCGACGTGCGCGAGGCGACGCAGCTGCGCGCGCTTCTCGTTCCGGAGCTTCGGCGCATCATCGAGCTCGGCCATGCCGATGCCGAAGCCCGGTTGATGGAGGAGCGCGACGGCACCGCCTGCGCCCAGCGGATCAGCAACCTCACCGATGCGGTGATCCGCACGATCCACGATGCGGTGGTGTGGCGGCTCTACCCCAACGACAATCCCTCCACCGGCGAACAGCTCGCCGTGGTGGCCACCGGCGGCTACGGTCGCGGGACGATGGCGCCGGGGTCGGACATCGATCTCCTCTTCCTGCTGCCCTACAAGCAGACCGCCTGGTCCGAGAGCGTCGTCGAGGCGATGCTCTACGTGCTGTGGGACCTCAAGCTGAAGGTCGGCCATGCCACGCGCTCGGTGGAGGAGTGCCTGCGCGAGGGGCGGGCCGACATGACGATCCGCACCTCGCTCCTCGAGGCGCGCTACCTCTTCGGCGCGAGGGCGCTGTACGAGGAGCTGGTGACCCGGTTTGACACCGAGCTCGTCATGTGGACGGCGCCGGAATTCGTCGAGGCCAAGCTGCGCGAGCGTGACACCCGCGTCACGAAGGCGGGCGCCTCGCGCTACCTCGTCGAGCCCAACGTCAAGGACGGGAAGGGCGGCCTGCGCGACCTCAACACCCTGTTCTGGATCGCGAAATATACCTACCGCGTCCGCGACCAGAGCGAACTCGTCCCCGCCGGCCTGTTCACGCCGGAGGAGTACCGGGTGTTCGAGCGCTGCGAGGAGCTGCTCTGGCGCGTCCGCTGCCACATGCATTTCGTCACCGGCCGGTCCGAGGAGCGCCTGTCCTTCGGCCTGCAGCCGAGGATCGCCGAGCGCTTCGGCTACGAGCCGCGCGGCGGCCTATCGGGCGTCGAGCGCTTCATGAAGGCGTATTTCCTGATCGCCAAGGAAGTGGGCGATCTCACCGCCATCGTCTGCGCCGCCCTCGAGGCCCGCCACGCCAAGCGCACCCCGGTCCTCGACCGCTGGATCGGCCGCTTCCGCGATCGCTTCCGTGCCACCGCCATCGAGGCGGAGGATTTCATCGACGATCACGGCCGGATCAACCTGCGCACGGCGGATGCCTTCTCGCGGGATCCCGTGAACCTGATCCGCCTGTTCTGGCTCGCCGACCGCCACAACCTGCCGATCCATCCGGATGCGACGCGGGCCGCCACCCGTTCGCTCCGGCTCATCGGGCATTCCCTGCGCTCGGACACGGAAGCCAATGGGCTCTTCCTCGACGTGCTGACGTCGAAGAACTCACCGGAGACGATCCTGCGGCTGATGAACGAGGTCGGCGTGCTCGGCCGGTTCATCCCCGATTTCGGCCGTATCGTCGCGCTGATGCAGTTCAACATGTACCACCATTATACGGTGGACGAGCATCTGCTGCGGTCCGTCGGCGTCCTGGCGGCCATCGATTCCGGCACGGTCTCCGAGGACCACCCCATCGCCACGCGGCTCATCGACACGATCAGCCACCGGCGCGCCCTCTACGTCGCGGTGCTCCTGCACGACATCGCCAAGGGGCGCCCGGAAGACCATTCCATCGCCGGCGCGGCCATCGCCGAGAAGATCGGCCCGCGCTTCGGCCTCACCCAGACCGAGACCGAGATCGTGGCCTGGCTGGTGGAGCACCACCTGCTGATGTCGATGACGGCCCAGAGCCGCGATCTTTCCGACCCGAAGACGATCCAGAAATTCGCCTCCGTGGTGCAGACCATGGAGCGGCTGAAGCTCCTGATGATCCTCACCGTCGCGGACATCAAGGCGGTGGGACCGGGCGTGTGGACCGCCTGGAAGGGGACGCTGCTGCGGACCCTCTACGACGAGACCGAGGTGCTCCTGTCGGGCGGTCATTCCGAGATCGCCCGGACCGACCGGGTCCGCCTCATCCAGATGGGACTGCGCGAGCAGCTGGCGGATTGGGATCCGGCCTTCTTCGACGCCTATTCCGCCCGGCACAACCAGGCTTACTGGCTGAAGGTCGACGCCGTCCGCCAGTTCAAGAATGCGGGGTTCGTGCGCGGTGTCATGGAAGACGGGCGCACCGTCGCCACCGTCTACGAGACCGATCCGACCCGGGGCGTGACCGAGATCACGATCTACTCGCCCGATCACCCGCGCCTTCTCGCCATCGTCACCGGGGCCTGCGCGGCGCTCGGCGGCAACATCGTCGACGCACAGATCTTCACCACCACCGACGGCTTCGCCCTCGACTCGATCTTCATCTCCCGCGCCTTCGAGCGGGACGACGACGAACTGCGCCGCGCCAAGCGCATCACCACGGCGATCGAGCGGGCGCTGAGGGGCGAGATCCGCATCGCCGATCTCGTGGCGGACCGGCACCCGCCGAGCAACCGCTCCAACACCTTCCTGATCCCTCCGGACATGGCGATCGACAACGCCCTGTCGAGCCGGGAGACCGTGGTGGAGATCACCGGCCTCGACCGGCCGGGCCTGCTCTACGAGCTGACCACCGCCCTCGGGCGCCTGAGCCTCAACATCACGTCGGCCCATGTGGCGACCTTCGGCGAGCGGGCGGTGGACGTCTTCTACGTCACCGACCTCACCGGGACCCGCGTCACCCAGCCCGACCGGCAGGCCGCGATCCGCAACGCGGTGATGGAGATCTTCGCCAGCGACGTTGCCGCTTTGAGGGCGGAGGGGCTGGAAGCACTGGTGGAGTCCCCGCCTCCGCGGGAAGCCTGAGCCCCCTGCAGGCCTGAATCTCGCGGGGGGCTGAGGCGGAGAAGAGGGGCGGGACGGCGCTCGGCTTGATTTCATCCCGCGCGCGTCTGATATCAGCTGCGATCCCGGAGCATGGTGCCGAACCCCGTCGAGCGGGTTCTCGGCGCCGTGCCCGGCCCCATTCCGATCGACCGCGTGCCGACGGTCTCCGGCGACAGAGACCGGCGACTGGCGCGGGGCGAGCAACCTTGCGATCGACGAAGAGCGATGATGGCGAACGACATGGAGCATGACGGGCAGCGCGCCGAGACGGCGCCGGAGACCGACGTGAAGCCCGAGGCGCGCGCGGAGGACAACGCCGTCGCCTTGGCGAGCCTGATCACCGAGCGCGACGAGCTGAAGGATCGCGTCCTGCGCACCTTGGCCGAAATGGAGAACCTGCGCCGGCGCACCGAGCGCGAGGTCGCCGATGCGCGGACCTATGCGGTCACGAATTTCGCGCGCGACATGCTGAACGCGGCCGACAACATCCGTCGTGCGCTGGAGAGCGTGCCGGCGGAGGCCGCCTCCACCGCCGAGGGTCCGCTCAAGGCGCTGATCGACGGGATCGAGCTCACCGAGCGCGATCTCGCCAAGACCCTGGAGCGGCACGGGGTGAAACTCATCGAGCCTCAGGGCCAGCGCTTCGATCCCAACCGGCATCAGGCGATGTTCGAAGTCCCCAATGCCGAGGTCCCGAACGGGACGGTGGTGCAGGTGATGCAGTCCGGCTACGTCATCGGCGACCGGGTCCTGCGCCCGGCCCTCGTGGGTGTCGCCAAGGGCGGACCCAAGGCGGCGGCCAATCCTGCGGATGCCGCCTGAGGCATCCGCCCGAACGAATGGCCTCGTCCCGGATGGTGCGTCCGCGACGAGGCGACGAGGCCGTTACTTCACCTCGACGCTGTCGATGACCTCCCGGAACTTCGACAGCATGGCGCTGCGCTGGTCGGCCCGCACCACGCCGAGCGCGCGGAGGTAGCCGTCCGGCGCGAAGCGGATGGTCTGGGACACCACCACCGGCGTGTTCGAAGGGCCGTCGACCGCGCGGGCGACGATCTCGTGCCAGTCGACGCCGTTCTGGCGGTAGGTCTGCGAACGCTCGACCGCGAAATCCTTCATCGTCTGGTTCGAATAGAGCGCAGCGCGGGCGAAGGCATCGCGCTGTTCCGGCTGCGGCGGCTGCTGGACTGCCTGGGCCAGGACCAGGATGGGCTGTTCGAGATTCAGCATCTGGTCCTTCGGGCCTTGCGTCATCAGGACCGAATTGCCCGCGAGCACCCGGACGGGCCGGAACCCGGCCGACTCGCGGATGCGGAACGGCAGGGCCGCGACCTGCTCGTCCAGGGTCAGTTCCGGCCGGATCTTCACGCTGGTCAGCATGTTCCGCATGGTTTCCGGCGTCTCGGCATCCGGCACGGTCTGGGCGATGATGATGCCCGTGACCGTGGTGTCGCCGACGAGCAGGAGCCATTTCTTGATGGCCGGGGTGGCCGCGCCCTCCGGAGCCGGCTGCTCTCCCGTGAAGAGTACCGCGTCCACGTCGCCCGCGACCTTGATGGCCTCGCGCGTCGCGACGACGAACCCCTGCGTGCGCAGGTTCTCGTCGGTGAAGCTCTTCTCCAGGTCGACGAAGGCCGTCGACGGCAGCTCGACGATGGAGAGCGTCGCGCCGCCTTCCAGCCGCTCGAATCCCGAGAACCGCTTGGACAGCGCCATGTCAGAGGCCGGCGTGAAGCCGAAGCGCGAACTCGGCGGGAAGATCGCATCGGCGGCCCCGGCCACGGAGATGGCGCCCGACGAGAGCCCGGCGATCAGGGCCAGTGCCACGACCGGACGGACGAGATTACGCAGACGCATCGGATCCATTCTCCGCGACGGAGCCGCCTCTCGCGGCTCCGGGCCATGTGTTCGAATGCGAGACGTCTCCGTTCAAGGCGAAGGGCTCGCGCGGCCTCCGTGAGGAAGGCTCGCCGACGATGGGTCGGCCCACGCCTTCCCGCTGTCAAGCGTTGCGGTCGCCCCGCGACCGGGCCGTGGCTCCACGCCGCTGGCCCCGCGTCTCTCGGATGAGGGAGGGAGGGCACAGAGGCGTTCCGGATGTCCGTTCCCGAACTACGCACCGATGCCCGGCGCGGCCTTCGCCGCACTTTGCATTCAGGCGTCGTGGTCGATGTCCCTCTCGAGCACGGCCTTGCTCTCCACCGTGGTGTCGGATTTGAGCTGGTAGACGAGCGGGATGCCGGTGGCGATCTCGAGGCTGGCGATGGTCTTCGTGGTCATGCCGTCGAGCACCATCACGAGCGCGCGCAGCGAATTGCCGTGGGCGGCCACCAGGACGCGCTCGCCGGCCATGACGCGTGGCAGGATGGTCTGGATGTAATAGGGCAGCACGCGCGCCGCGGTGTCTTTCAGGCTTTCCCCGCCGGGGGGCGGAATGTCGTAGGACCGGCGCCACTGGTGGACCTGGGCGTCGCCCCAGCGCTCACGGGCATCGTCCTTGTTGAGGCCCGACAGGTCGCCGTAATCGCGCTCGTTGAGCGCCTCGGACCGGACCGTCTCGATGCCGCCCTGGCCCATCTCCTCCAGAATCAGCGCGCAGGTATGCTGCGCCCGCTGCAGGTTGGAGGTGAAGGCGACATCGAACGCATAGCCCTGCTGCTTCAGCCAGCGGCCGGCGGTCCTGGCCTCGGTGATGCCGAGCTCGGTGAGTTGCGGATCGCGCCAGCCGGTGAAAAGCTTCTTGAGGTTCCATTCGCTCTGGCCGTGGCGAGCGAGGACGAGCAGGCGCTCCATCGGACGTCCATCCTATTTCTCGGTGAATGGTGCGACGCAACAGAATCTGCGCCTGCGGGGCTGGTGTACCGGCCGACCTGAACAGTCAATGACCGGGCGCTCGTATCAGAGCCCGAGGACGTCGGCCATGCCATAGAGGCCCGGAGGTTTGTCATGGGCCCACAACGCCGCCCGCACGGCGCCACGGGCGAAGATCGCGCGATCCTCGGCATGGTGGCTGATGGTGATGCGCTCGCCGGGGCCGGCGAAGGTCACGCTGTGGTCGCCCACCACCGTGCCGCCGCGCAGGGTGGCAAAGCCGATATCGCCGGGACGCCGCGCGCCGGTATGGCCGTCACGGGTGGAGACACGGGTCTCGGCGAGGCTGACTCCGCGCCCCTCCGCCGCCGCCTCCCCGAGGAGGAGCGCCGTGCCGGAGGGCGCGTCCACCTTCATGCGGTGATGCATCTCGACGATTTCGATATCGAAATCCTGATCCAGCGCGGCGGCGACCTTGCGCACCAGCCCGGCGAGCAGATTCACGCCTAGCGACATGTTGCCCGAACGCACGATGCGGGCATGGTGCGCCGCCGCAATGAGCTTGGCGATGTCCGCGTCGGCGAGGCCGGTGGTGCCGACGACGTGGACGATGCGGGCCTGGGCGGCGAGTTCGGCAAAGAACGTCGTGGCGGCCGGCGTGGTGAAGTCGAGGACGCCGTCGGTGGCGGCAAAGACCGTGAGCGGATCGTCGGAGACGGCGACGCCGAGGGGCGGCAGGCCGGCCAGCGCCCCCGCATCCTGGCCGAGGGCCGGCGAACCCTCGCGCGCGACGACGCCGCTCAGGGTGCATCCCTCGGCTTCCGCCACCGCCCGGATCAGCATCCGCCCCATGCGCCCCCCGGCGCCGACCACTGCGAGCCGCATCCTGTCGCCCTTCCTCGAAACGTCGCGCCTGCGGTACAGCCTCGGCCGGCCTATGCCAAGGCGAGGGGGATGAGGGGTGAAAGCTCAGTGTCTCGTGGCGAGGATCGGTCCGAGCACGTCGCCGACGCCGTTCACGGTGATCTGAGTTCCGATGCAAAGCAGCAGGAAGGCGAAGAGCCGGCCGAGGACCCGCGCTCCCACCGGGCCGATGGCCGTCACCACCCTGTCGGCCGAGCCGTAGGTGAATCTCACTAGGATCGCGATGGCGAGGGCCGCCAGCGACATGCCGAGATAGAAGCCGATGCGGTCGGGGCCGGGAGCGGGCCGGTTCGACCCCAGGGCGATCGCTACCGCGATGGTGCCGGGGCCGGTGGTGAAGGGCAGGGTCAGGGGGAAGAACGCCACGTCGGCGACGCTGTCGGTAGTGTCATGGGTCGCCTCGGCATGTTTCCGGGCCTCGCGGACCTCGGGTGCGCTGAGCAGCGTCCAGGCGGAGGCCGCGACCACGAGGCCGCCGGCGATCCGCAGCGCACCCAGGGACACCCCGAAGAAGTTCAGGATCGGCGCCCCCGCCCATAGTGCAGCTAGCATGATCAAGGCGGAGTAGAAGCCGATGCGCTTGGCGATCTCCACCCGCTCCTGATGCGAGTTCTGGGCGGTGATCTGTGAGAAGATCAGCGCCGAGCCCACCGGGTTGACGATCGAGAACAGGCTGGAGAAGGCGAAGACGAAGCTGTGGAGCGCCGCCTCCGGGTCGATGAGGCTGAACATGGAAGCGAATGCCTTGAAGCGGGTGTTCGGGTTCAACCCGGAGAAGGGGTGGGAACGAGGACCCTCGCCGGAGCGAAGCGGGCGGCCCGTTGCACCTGACGGACCGCCACCGGACGGTAGAGTTGCTTCGTGGCGTCGATGACGTGGAGGCCTGCGAAGGGGAGGGAGAGGCCGGTGCCGACCTTCTCCCAGGCGCCGGCCGTCCTCAGCCAGAGCCGGCTGTTCACCGGAGGCATGTAGAGGGCCTCGGCCCATCCTTCCGGCGAGAACTGGGTGGTCCGCATCAGCCGTCCGAGCTGGGAGCGGCTGTAGGGCTGGCCGTGGCCGAACGGCGTCGTATCGCGGCGGGCCCAGACCCCGCGCCGATTGGGCACGACGAGGATCATCCGCCCGCCGGGCGTCAGCACTCGCCAGACGTCCTGCAGCAATTCGGTGGGGCTCTCCACCGATTCGAGGGCGTGGACCAGGATCACCCTGTCCACCGCCGCTTCCGGCAGGGGCATCATGGTCGGGTCGGCGAGGGCCGAGCAGGATCGTCCGCCGCCGGGCCAGTTCACGACGCCCTGGGTCGCCGGCATGAAGGCGAGGGTGCGCTCGGCGATCACGTGGACCGGCCCGAGATAGGGCGTCGCATAGCCGAGGCCGAGAACCCTCAGGCCCGAGACCGAGCCGAGGAACCCATGGATCGCCCGCCCGACGATGCGATGGGTCACACCGCCCAGCGGGCTGGCATAGAAGGCGCGCAGATCGGTCACGTCGAGGCGCATGGGGCGGCTTGCTCCGGCGCGGCCGGACGTTGTCGAGGTTGCAGGGTTCTTTGACGCAGGGTCGGAATCGGATCAATGGGGACGAGACCGTTCGCCCACAAGCCGGCATGCCGCGGAGGGCGGAACTCCTCGCCGCCGCGTCCGGTTCTTCCGCGAGCGACCCGCGCCACAGACAGGAACGCCTCGTGACCGTCTCCCGCCCCGAGATCCGCACCTTCCTCTGCCGCAGCGACAACATCGGCGTGCTGATCCGCGACCCCGCGACCGGAGCCTGCGCCGCCATCGACCTGCCCGAGGCGGCTCCCGTGCTGAAGGCCCTCGACGAGACGGGCTGGACTCTCACGGATATCCTCGTGACGCACCGGCATCTCGACCATGTGGAGGGGATTCCGGAGGTGAAGCGGCGCACGGGTGCGAGGGTGACCGCTCCGCGCAAGGCGGGCCCGGACGTGCCGGAGGTGGACGTCTCCGTCGCCGAGGGGGATCTCGTCAGGGTTGGCGACCTCGAAGCCGAAGTCTGGGAGACGCCCGGCCATTGCCTCGACCACGTCACCTACTGGTTCGCGGAGGCGGGGATCGTGTGCGCCGGCGACACTCTGTTCACCCTCGGCTGCGGACGGGTGCTGGAGGGCCGCCCCGAATCGCTGTGGCACTCGCTCGAGCGGTTTCTTCTCCTGCCCGACGACACCCAGGTCTTCAGCGGCCACGATTACGTCCTCGCCAACGCCCGTTTCGCCCTCGCCGCCGATCCCGACAGCCAGTCGTTGAGGGATCGCATGGCGCAGGCTGAGGAGGCCAAGGCAGCCGGCCGCTTTCTCGTTCCGACGACGATGAAACACGAGCGGGCGACCAATCCATTCCTCCGTTCCACGGAGCCCGCTTTGGCTAAAGCAGTGAATCTTTCGCCTAATTCACCCGCTGAGGTAGTGTTCACTGCATTAAGGGCCTGGAAGAACAGCTTCTGACCGGCTATGGCCCTCTTGCTGTCTCGGACTCAGCGAGACGAGCGGGGGCGACGCCGACTCCGGATACGGCCCGCCCTCCTTATCAGCGCCGGCTGGAGTATCGATGGAGACGGCAGGTACGTCCTTTGTGGTCGGCTATGATTCGGCCGGCAGCGATGATGCTTCACCCATGATGGGTCTTCGTCCACCCGACAGGTCCAAGGCCCGAATTGGCCGGTCCAGCCCCGCACCGCTCTCGGTGGATGCCCGCCTCCTCGCGATTGCGACGGAACACTTGGCGCGCCTCGGGCACAAACGGGTGACGGTCGTGGCCGTGGCCGCCGAAGCCGGCATGACCCACGCCAACGTCTACCGATATTTTCCTTCCAAGGACGCCCTGCTCGATGCCGTCGCAGGGCGCTGGCTCCGGGATGTGGAAGCGGAACTCGCCCGCATCGCCGATGCGCCCGACCCCGCCGACGACAAGATCGAGCGCCTGCTGATGGCCCTGGCGAGCGCCCAGCGCGAGGTGCTGGCGCGGGAGCCTAACTTGTTCGCGGTTCATCTCGATGCGACAGTTGCGGCACGGCCCATCGCCCGGCGTCATCGGGTGCGCCTGCGCAGCCTGGTCGAACGGGTGGTGGAGGAGGGGATCGCGGCGGGCGCCTTCGTAGCCCGGGACCGCGAACGGGCGATCGCCTACATCTTCGACGCGAGCTACCGGTTCACCCATCCGCTGGCGATGCAGCACGATTCCGACCTGCCCGTCGACCTGATTCAGGCACGCTTCGGCGCCGTGATCCAGGCCATCCAGAAAGTGCTACGGATGGGCGCACTTTAGGCAAAGTGACAATTATCTCAGCCTGTCACCGAAGCTTTGCCGTCGAACCGGCGGGAGCTTCGGCCGCCTAAATCCTTCGACCAACAGGATTTTATCTCGGCCGTCTTCGTTCGGCCCGATCCGCCTCTGGCCCGAACTCTGCTTGGCGCCGACCACGTCGGGTTGAAGCATGGGGACTTTTCCGCCACACCGTCGCGGCGAAATCAACGTGCGATCGCGACCTCGACAATCAGCCCGTCCGTTCGGACGGAGCATCGCGGATCGGCACCGATACTGGAGGTTCGTTTTCCATGGCACGCAGCAAGATCGCGCTCATCGGCGCCGGGCAGATCGGCGGAACCCTCGCGCATCTGGCGGGCCTGAAGGAACTCGGCGACGTCGTCCTGTTCGACATCGTCGATGGCGTTCCCCAGGGCAAATCCCTCGACATCGCGGAATCCGCTCCGGTCGACGGGTTCGATGCCACCTATACGGGCGCCAGCGATTATTCGGCCATTGCCGGGGCCGACGTGGTGATCGTCACCGCAGGCGTGCCACGTAAGCCCGGCATGAGCCGCGACGACCTGATCGGTATCAACCTCAAAGTGATGGAAGCCGTCGGCACCGGCATCAAGGAGCACGCTCCGGACGCGTTCGTGATCTGCATCACCAACCCGCTCGACGCCATGGTCTGGGCCCTGCAGAAGTTCTCCGGCTTGCCCACCAACAAGGTCGTCGGCATGGCCGGCGTGCTCGATTCGGCGCGCTTCCGCCACTTCCTGGCCGACGAGTTCAAGGTCTCGGTGGAGGATGTCACCGCCTTCGTGCTCGGCGGCCACGGCGACGACATGGTCCCGCTGGTGCGCTACTCCACCGTGGCCGGCGTGCCGCTGCCGGACCTCGTCAAGCTCGGCTGGACGACCCAGGAGAAGCTCGACGCCATGGTCGAGCGGACCCGGAAGGGCGGCGGCGAGATCGTGAACCTGCTCAAGACCGGCTCGGCCTTCTACGCCCCGGCCGCCTCCGCCATCGCCATGGCCGAGAGCTACCTGCGCGACAAGCGCCGGGTGCTGCCCTGCGCCGCCTATCTCAGCGGCGAGTACGGAATCGACGGCATGTATGTCGGCGTCCCGATCGTGATTGGTGCCGGCGGTGTCGAGCGCGTCCTCGAGGTGGAATTCAACGCCGACGAGAAGGCCATGTTCGACAAGTCGGTGGGCGCCGTGAAGACCCTGATCGAAGCCTGCAAGACCGTGAACCCGGCGCTGGCCTGAAATCTCACAAGAAGCGTCGCGCGTCGGCGGGTTTCCCGTCGGCGTGAACGAGGCCGGTGTGTCGTGTCTTCCAATCCCGCGCGTTGCCGCGGGACGAGGCGAGGAAATTTCCTAATGAACATCCATGAATATCAGGCGAAGGCGGTGCTCAAGGAGTTCGGCCTGCCCGTCTCCCGCGGCGTGCCGATCTTCAAGCCGGAAGAGGCCGAGGCAGCCGCCAAGGAGCTGGGCGGTCCGGTCTGGGTGGTGAAGTCGCAGATCCATGCGGGTGGACGTGGCAAGGGCACCTTCAAGGGCGCGCCCGCCGGTGCCAAGGGCGGCGTGCGCGTCACCAAGTCCATCGACGAGGTCAAGCAGTTTGCCGGCGAAATGCTGGGCCAGACGCTGGTCACGATCCAGACCGGCGAGGCCGGCAAGCAGGTCAACCGCCTCTACATCGAGGAAGGCGCGCAGATCGCCGCCGAGTTCTACCTGTCGATGCTCGTCGACCGCGAGACCGGACGGGTCGCCTTCGTCGTCTCCACGGAAGGCGGCATGGATATCGAGACCGTGGCGCACGACACGCCCGAGAAGATCATCACCTTCTCGGTCGATCCTGCCACCGGGATCATGCCGCATCACGGCCGGGCCGTCGCCAAGGCTCTCGGCCTCACCGGCGCGCAGGCCAAGGAAGCCGGCGACCTCACCACCAAGCTCTACGCGGCTTTCACCGCCAAGGACATGAGCATGCTGGAGATCAACCCGCTGGTGCTCACCGGCGACGGCCATCTCAAATGCCTGGACGCCAAGATCTCGTTCGATTCGAACGCGCTGTACCGTCATCCGGACATCGTGGCGCTCCGCGACGAGACCGAGGAGGACGCCAAGGAGATCGAGGCGTCGAAATACGACCTCGCCTACATCGCGCTGGATGGCACCATCGGCTGCATGGTCAATGGCGCGGGCCTGGCCATGGCGACGCTGGACATCATCAAGCTCTACGGTGAGGAGCCGGCGAACTTCCTCGATGTCGGCGGCGGCGCGAGCGAGGAGAAGGTGACGGCGGCGTTCAAGATCATCACCGCCGATCCGCAGGTGAAGGGCATCCTCGTCAACATCTTCGGCGGGATCATGAAGTGCGACGTGATCGCCAACGGCGTGATCGCCGCGGTGAAGACGGTGGGCCTCGAAGTACCCCTGGTGGTGCGACTGGAGGGCACCAACGTCGAGAAGGGCAAGGAGATCATCCGGAATTCCGGCCTCAACGTGATCCCCGCCGACGACCTCGACGATGCCGCGCAGAAGATCGTCGCCGCCGTGAAGAAGGGCTGAGAGTACCCATGTCCATCCTGATCGACGCGAACACCAAGGTCATCTGCCAGGGCTTCACCGGCAAGAACGGGACCTTCCACTCCGAGCAGGCCATCGCCTACGGCACCAAGATGGTCGGAGGCACCTCACCGGGTAAGGGCGGCGCGAGCCATCTCGGCCTCCCGGTCTTCGACACCGTGGCCGAAGCCCGCGAGGCGACCGGCGCGACGGCATCGGTCGTCTATGTACCCCCGCCCGGTGCCGCCGATGCCATCTGCGAGGCGATCCAGGCGGAAATCCCGCTCATCGTCTGCATCACGGAGGGGATTCCGGTCCTCGACATGGTGCGGGTGAAGCGGTCGCTGGAGGGCTCGAAGTCGCGCCTCATCGGGCCGAACTGCCCCGGCGTCGTCACCGCCGGCGAGTGCAAGATCGGCATCATGCCGGCCAACATCTTCAAGCGCGGCTCGGTGGGCATCGTCTCGCGCTCCGGCACGCTGACCTACGAGGCCGTGTTCCAGACCTCGAATGCCGGTCTCGGCCAGACCACGGCGGTGGGCATCGGCGGCGATCCGGTGAAGGGCACCGAGTTCATCTCGATGCTCGAACTGTTCCTCGCCGACGACAAGACCGAGTCGATCGTGATGATCGGCGAGATCGGCGGTTCCGCCGAGGAAGAGGCGGCGCAGTTCATCGCCGACGAAGCCAGGCGCGGCCGCAAGAAACCCATGGTCGGCTTCATCGCCGGCCGCACGGCCCCGCCCGGCCGCCGCATGGGCCATGCCGGCGCCATCATCTCCGGCGGCAAGGGCGGCGCCGAGGACAAAATCGCGGCGATGGAAGCCGCCGGCATCCGAGTTTCGCCCTCGCCGGCACGCCTCGGCAGCACACTCGTCGACGTCCTCAAGGGTTGAGGCTGACGGGAATCTGTCACTTGTGTTGCGGTGCAAAATCGTCCCGCAGCCTCTATCTAGGAAGCGACGCGGCCTGATCGCCGCGTCGACTCGGACATCCCCATCTAAGCGCCCATCGGCGCCACGGGGGGGAGCAGGGGC